>CAIYQS010000073.1 GCA_903928395.1 uncultured Actinomycetes bacterium
GAAAGCTGGTGACGTCACCCGCAAGTGGCATGTCATCGACGCTGAAGGAGTTGTCCTTGGTCGCCTAGCTAGCCATGCAGCTGTCCTTCTTCGCGGAAAACATAAGACCACCTTTGCTCCGCACATTGACATGGGTGACTTCGTCATCGTAATTAATGCCGAGAAGGTCGTCCTTACCGGACAAAAAGCCGGCAAGAAATTCGCCCACCATCACTCAGGTTACCCAGGTGGCATGACCTCTATCGTTTATGCAGATTTGATTAATCAGGATCCAACTCGAGTTATCGAAAAAGCGATTCTTGGAATGATCCCAAAGAACAAACTCGGGCGCTCTGTCGGAACAAAACTTAAGGTTTATGCTGGTCCAGAACATCCACATGCAGCACAAAATCCAAAACCGTATGTATTTACTCAGGTATCACAAATCGTGAAGAAGTAAGGGAAAGATATGTCAGATTTCGATCCAGCAATCGATGCAGAAGACGAAGTACTTACTTCATACACCTCTTCGACTCCAGCCGCTTCAACAAATCGCCCCGCAATCAAAGCTCCAGGCGGCGGAACCGGTCGTCGTAAGGAAGCGGTTGCACGCGTTCGTTTGACTCCAGGTAGCGGAAAGTGGATTGTTAATGGAAAGGCACTAGATGTCTACTTCCCAAACAAAGTTCACCAACAACTGGTCTCCGAGCCATTTCGCACTGTCGGAGCTGAGAATCAATATGACGTTATTGCTCGAATCAATGGCGGCGGAACTTCAGGCCAAGCTGGCGCGCTTCGCTTAGGCGTTGCTCGTGCGCTTAATGAAATTGATCGTGATGCCAACCGCCCAGCTCTCAAGAAGGCTGGCTTCCTTACTCGTGATCCTCGCGTTATCGAGCGAAAGAAGTACGGCCTAAAGAAGGCACGTAAGCGTTCGCAATACAGCAAGCGTTAATTCGTTTATCATTCGATTGCTTTACTAAATGGCGCTCTTTGGCACCGACGGTGTTAGAGGACTCGCAAACGGTTTCTTAACCGCGGAACTCGCTGTTGATCTTTCAATCGCAGCTGCACATATTCTCGGTGAACTTGGTAAGTTCGAAGGACATCGACCTAAAGCGATTGTGGGCCAAGATTCTCGGGCGTCTGGAGAGTTCCTCGAAGCAGCCGTTGTTGCTGGTTTAGCTAGTGCGGGTGTCGATGTCTATCGAGTCGGAGTACTTCCGACGCCTGCAATCGCTCACTTGGTTGCAGAAAGTGGTGCTGATCTCGGCGTCATGATTAGCGCGTCTCACAATCCAATGCCAGACAACGGAATCAAATTTTTTGCCAATGGCGGAGGAAAACTAGACGATTCGTTAGAAGCTGCAATTGAAGAACGTATGGGCGAAAAATGGGAACGACCTACAGGGCGCAATGTTGGCCGGGTTATTAATGATGAATCAGCAGCGGAACGCTACATTTTTCACCTTTTGAACTCGCTTACTTCCAACCTTTCGGGGATAAAAGTCGTTGTGGATTGTGCAAATGGGGCATCATCGCGAGTCGCCCCAAAAACTTATGCACGAGCTGGCGCTGAAGTAATCGCAATTTCGAGTGATCCCAACGGTTGGAATATTAATGAAAATTGTGGTTCAACACATTTAGCGAACCTAAAGGCGAAAGTCCTCGAGTCTGGCGCAGACCTTGGTATTGCCCATGATGGTGATGCAGATCGTTGTTTGGCAATCGATGGAACGGGAAAAGAAGTTGACGGCGATTTTATTATGGCGATTTTGGCAGTGGATTGGCAAAGTCGTGGTTTACTGAAAAACGAGACAATTGTTGCTACGGTAATGAGCAATCTAGGATTCTTCAAGGCGATGGAAACTCTTGATATTAATGTTGAGGCCACCGCTGTTGGAGATCGTCATGTTCTTGAAAGAATGTTGGCGTCGGATTTTGTCTTAGGGGGCGAACAATCAGGCCACATCATCATGCGACATTACGCAAATACCGGTGATGGACTTCTAACAGCTCTCCATCTCATGCAAGCAATCAAGAGCAGCGGAAACTCACTCGCAGAGTTGAGTGGCATCATGCAGCGCTTTCCGCAAGAGTTGATAAACGTAAGGGTTCTTTCTAAAGAGGGGCTATCTACCTCAACAAAGATCACACATGAAGTAGCAAAAAAACAAGAAGAATTGGGTTCCGCTGGTCGAATCCTCGTTCGCGCCTCTGGGACAGAAAACTTGGTGCGCGTAATGGTCGAGGCGCAGGGTGCCGATCAAGCACGGCAAATAGCCGAAGAATTAGCCTCACTAGTAAGATCTGAACTCTCGTAACCACTTGAAGGAGTACCCGCCATGTGTGGCATTGTCGGATATACCGGTAAGGCCCTGGCGCTCTCACCAGTCCTTGAAGGACTTCGTCGCTTGGAATATCGCGGTTATGACTCAGCGGGCATCGCTTTGGTCATCGACCAAGGGCAACCGCTTTGGGTCGAAAAGCGGGCTGGCAAGCTTTCCAATTTGGAGTCAACCTTAGGTGGCATCAATCCTGAAGCCCATTCTGGAATCGGGCATACCCGTTGGGCTACCCACGGAGGACCTACCGATCTCAATGCGCATCCGCATATGGACAATGAAGGAAAGTTAGCTCTCATTCACAATGGCATTATCGAAAATTATGTTGAACTTCGGTTGCTCCTTGAGAAGCGCGGCCATATTTTTAAGTCAGAGACAGATACCGAATCCGTCGTTCATCTTTTGAGTGATGCCCGCAAAAAACATAACGGAGATTTGGCGGCCGCGATGCGTGAGGTTTGCTCACAGCTTCGCGGTTCATTTACCTTGCTGGCAATTCATAGTGACGAGCCGGGGAGAATTGTTGGTGCCCGGCGCAACTCACCATTAGTTGTTGGGGTTGGTGAAGGTGAGAATTTTCTTGCATCAGATGTGGCGGCTTTCATTTCGCACACCAAGCGTGCGCTTGAGTTAGGCCAAGACGAAGTTGTAGATATTACAGCAAGTTCAATCACTGTTACCGATCTTGCGGGTAGCGTACTTACTCCTCGGGAATATGAAATTTCTTGGGATGCATCGGCAGCCGAGCGCGGGGGATTTCCGCACTTTATGCTTAAAGAGATTTACGAGCAACCTAAGGCAATTGCCGACACTCTCATCGGTCGCACCACTGGATTAGGCACAGATATCACCAACAATATTGATCTCACTGGAATATCTAAAGTAGTCATCATTGCCTGCGGCACGGCTTATCACGCGGGATTAGTTGGCAAATATGCGATCGAAAAATGGGCAAACGTTCCTGTTGATGTTGAACTAGCCTCTGAATATCGCTACCGTGACCCAGCAGTAGATTCTTCGACGCTGGTAATTCCTATCTCGCAGTCTGGCGAAACCATGGACACACTGATGGCGCTTCGTTACGCAAAATCACACGGTGCTCGAGTTTTTGCCGTCTGCAATACGAATGGATCGACAATTCCACGAGAGTCAGATGCGGTTCTTTACACGCACGCTGGCCCAGAAATCGCAGTCGCTTCGACAAAGGCTTTTGCCACCCAATTGATTGCGATGTATTTGATAGCTCTGCATTTGGGACGAGTTCGGGGTGCGATTACCGACGAGTTTTATGCGCATATGGGTGCTGAAATTGCTGACCTCCCCGATAAAGTTGAACAGGTCCTAGAAACGGTGGAGCCACTTCGTACTCTCACTCGCGAATTCAAAGACGCGACTTCGGTCTTATTTTTGGGGCGCCATGTGGGCTATCCAACGGCTTTAGAAGGTGCGCTCAAACTCAAAGAGTTGGCGTACATGCACGCAGAAGGATTTGCCGGCGGAGAATTAAAGCATGGCCCGATAGCTTTGATTGATGTCGGTACAGCAGTGGTGGCAATAATGCCTCCAGTAAACACCCCGCTTTATGAAAAGATGGCGAGCAACGTCCAAGAAGTTAAAGCCAGGGGCGCAGTTGTTATTGCCATCGGCGATAGCGAGCTTGCTAGTGCAGCTCACAATATACGTATTCCTACTTCTCACGAATTCTTGCAGCCTGTTCTCGCGGTAGTCCCGCTACAGGTCATTGCATATGAGATGGCCGTTGCGCGCGGAAATGATGTGGATCAGCCGCGGAACCTAGCAAAGTCGGTTACGGTCGAATGATCTGGAGCTCGCTGGAAGTCCATCGCCGGCAAGCGCGCAATCGTGCAATTAAAGTTTCATTAATACTCTTTTTCGCCTTCTTACTAGTAACCGAGCAAGTATTAACCAAGAGTTATCTCTATCGCCTCGATCATGATATTACGACGATTAAACATCATACTTTTAGAGGAATGTCGAGTCACCTATTACTGGCACTTGATGACCTTGGGTTGCGAAGCCTTACTGCTACTTGCCTTCTGACAACAGCTGTATTGATTTCTTATCGATTCAGATCTTGGCGACCAATAAATCTTTCTATTGCGGCGTTGTTGCTTCTCAACGGCATTGTCGGGGTCTCGAAAATTATTTTTGGCCGCTCAAAGCCTCGACTGCATTTCGATGTGTATCACACTGGAGTTGTGGGTTCGTATCCGAGTGGACATTCTGCAAATGCCCTGCTGACTTGGGGTATGTTGGCATACCTTATTTACCGATACACGAAATTTGGAGCAACTAAATTAGTTCCTTTGTATTTCGCGGTGATAGCGGTGACCGTGACTGTTTGCTTGGTATCACTTTTGAGAAATACACATTGGTTTAGCGATTTGATCGGAGGGGCGTTTCTAGGAGGTTCTATTCTGGTCTTCCTAGTCGCCGCAGATCGCGCCTGGCCATCGGAGAGGCAATTATCATGATCGATGGAATCGGAATTGATGTTGTAGATATAGCGCGCTTTGAAGAATCTTTGTTACGCACTCCAGCTCTGAAGGAGCGGATTTTCACTGCTCGCGAAGCGACGCTAAAAGTTGCTTCATTAGCCGCCCGTTTTGCCGCTAAGGAGGCCCTCGTAAAAGCGCTCAACGCTCGTGACGTCTTTGCCTGGCATGACGCCGAAGTGATAAATGAAGTGAGCGGCAAACCAGCCTTTATTTTCACCGGTGCGCTTGCGGCGAGGATTGATGGAGCCCGCGTTCATCTCACGCTTTCGCATGATGCCGGTATCGCCTCAGCCATGGTTGTCATTGAGCGGAACTAGCATGCGAGCATTTGTTCAAGTGGATCTGCAAGCAATTGCACACAATATTCGACAAATTAGCGCGCGAACTACCGTCCCAATTCTGGCAGTTGTAAAAGCCGATGGTTATGGTCACGGTTTGATTCCGGTGGCCACGCAAGCAGTTGACGCAGGTGCAACTTGGCTTGGGACAGCGCTGCTGGAAGAGGCAATTGCAATACGCAACGCTGGAATTGAAGTACCCCTAATAGCCTGGCTAACCCCACCTCATGATGATTTTGAAACCGCTCTCAAGCTCAACATCGACCTATCTGTATCTTCGGTATCGCTTTTTGCAGAAATATTAGATCAGGCGAAACGTAGTCAGATTCGGCCTCGATTGCATTTTGAAATTGATTCTGGAATGCGGCGTGGAGGAGTCTTGGACGAGTGGACCGCATTCCTGGACTTCGCTCAAGAACATAGGGCTGAATATGAGTTGATTGGATTCTGGTCACATTTTGCGCGAGCCGATGAACCAGAATCTCAATTTAATATATTGCAACAACGAAATTTTGATCAAAAACTTGCGGAGTTAGAGGCAATTGGATTGACTCCGGAAATTGTCCACCTGTCTAATTCTGCCGCGATTTTGAGCAATGCGAGTGCTCATAAATCGATGGTTCGACTTGGAATTGCTATGTATGGTTTGAGTCCAGATGTGCAGACAATGGGGAGTGGGCTATCGTTTAATTTGCAACCCGCAATGACAATTAAAGCTCAAATTCATTTAGTGAAAGCTGCAAAAGCTGGAGATCCTATCGGCTACGGTGGAACTGAAGTTCTTAAATACGATACAAAACTTGGCATAGTGGTGATGGGATATTCCGATGGCCTACCACGCTCAACATCAAACGCCGCTGGCGTAAGTTACGAAGGAGAAAAAGCACCGCTCGTGGGTCGAATTTCGATGGACCAATGCGTTGTTGATCTGGGCCCTCATTCAAGCGCGAAGGCCGGTGACTTTGTAACGGTAATGGGCGGAGATGGCTACACGATTGACGAGTGGGCTTTAGCTGCAAACACAATCAACTACGAAATAGTGACTCGAATTGCGGCTCGAGTGCCTAGAATTTACTAATCTAGTTTCTTCAAAACCAGTGAGAGGTGTTTGTGACTCATAACCCCTCGTCGCTTCGTCTTGACGCTGTTTCTGTACAGTTTGGTGGATTAGCCGCACTGACTGAGGTGTCTCTAGAAATAAATCCAGGAGAAGTTGTTGGCGTCATTGGTCCTAATGGAGCTGGAAAGACCACGTTGTTTAACGTTCTTACGGGGCTGGTTGCACCAAGTGCGGGTTCATTCTTCTTAGCCGGCAAGAAGCGGGATTGGCCAAAAACGCACGAACTGACGAGCCTTGGAATTGCTCGCACCTTGCAAGGCGTTGGACTATTTAGCGATCTAACGGTCTTCGAAAACGTTTTAGTGGGAGCAACCCATTTTTCGAAAATGCGTATTTTTAAATCACTTTTAGGTTTAGACGGCGGGGCCAACAAAAAAAATGAAATGCGTGTTCACCAAATCCTGGACACTCTTGGGATCTCGGATTATGCGGATCGAAAGGCAGATTCTTTGCCATATCCCATCTCTAAACGCGTCGCGCTTGCCCGCGCACTCATTTCCGAACCAACAACATTGATTCTTGATGAACCTGCAGGTGGTTTGGGAACTGGCGACATCGAGTGGTTAAAGGAATTCATCTTGCTGATTCGATCAAAGACTTCAGTTTTGTTAGTTGAACATCATATGGACGTCATCATGAACGTGTGTGACAGGATTTACGTATTGAATTTCGGAGAGCTAATTGCGCATGGAACTCCGGGTGAAATTAAAAACAATAGTGAAGTCGTTGCTGCATATTTGGGCAGTGAGGCGAGTCGATGAATCAAGGCCTTGTAATTTCGGATCTAACTATTGAATATGGCGCAATTCGAGCGATTCACGATATCTCTTTTGAAGTGAAACCCAATGAACTGGTTGCCGTTATCGGCGCGAATGGCGCAGGTAAGTCGACACTATTACGGGCGTTGAGCGGAATGATCGCTTCAGCGAGTGGCGGTGCGACATGGAACGGACAGTCGATACTTAAAACCAAGCCGGAGGAATTGGTGCGGCGAGGAATTGTTCATTTGGCGGAGGGCAAATCTGTCATCCCAGAATTGACGGTGGCCGAAAATCTTGCGCTAGGAGGTCTTCGGCGGCGTGACAAATCGGATGTAGCAACTGCTATTTCGGAATCCCTAGAATTATTTCCGATCTTGGCATCGCGCTTGGAACAGCGGGCAGATTCTTTGTCGGGCGGAGAAAGGCAGATGCTAGCAATTGGCCGAGCCTTGGTATCTAGGCCGAAACTATTGCTGTTGGATGAACCATCGTTGGGGCTTGCGCCTTTAATTATTGATCAAATCTTTAACGCCCTGAACCACCTACGGACCCATCTAGGCCTTTCAATTCTCTTAGTGGAGCAGAATGCATTGAGTGCGCTAAAAATTGCCGATCGTGGGCTAGTTCTAAATTTGGGAGCGCTTGTGAAAAATGGATTGGCCGCGGAATTGCTTGGTGATGCCGACCTTAGAGATTCGTATATGGGCTTCTGATGATATTTATAGACACGCTTCTTCTTGGAATAAGCAGTGGTGCTATTTATTCGCTTATGGCATTGGCACTTGTGCTTGTATGGCGATCTACTCGAATAGTTAATTTTGCTCAAGCTAGCCAAGCCGTGCTTTCAACGTATATTGGTTACGAAATAACGATGCGCTCTCACAATTATTGGGTATCACTTCCATTGGCCATTCTCTTTGGTGCGATCCTTGGCTCATTGATTGATTTTTTATTTATGCGTTATCTCGCCAAGCGCGCGAAATCTGGTCCGATTGCTGAAATCGCTCCAGTCATAGCCACTTTGGGCCTGCTTGGACTTCTCCAAAGCATCATTGGATTAATTTGGGGTAATTCATTTCTGCAATATCCAACGCCACTATCAGGTAAGGGATTTACCTTTGGAAGTCATACAATCCCATTTTCTCCGCAAAATCTTTTCATAGTTCTTGCGACGGCGATTGTGCTGCTCGTCTTCGGCGGAATTTTTAGATTTACAGATCTAGGTTTAGCTCTTCGCGCTGCCTCATTCCAACCTGAGATAGCCCAACTCGCAGGAATTCGAGTGGCAAGAATTAGGAATATTGGTTGGGCGTTTGCAGGCGCTGCTGGCGCAGTTGCAGGAGCGGTCATTACTCCAACATCCGTGCTCTCTCCGAATTCTTTGGACCTACTTTTAGTCTCTGGATTTATCGCTGCTGTAATGGGTGGCTTGGATTCATTAGTGGGTGCCGTAATTGGTGGTTTGGTTCTCGGCGTCGGATTCTCTTTTATCTTGCAATACGTCGGCTCCTCGGTAACGTTTTTGGCTGGCTTTTTCATATTAGTTATCGTGCTTCTTATTAGACCGCGTGGTTTCTTTGGACATCAGGTAGGTCGACATGCGTAAACGTCGGTTTACATCGTTGCAACGCGGTGGATTATTACTTATTCTCGGAATATTGCTTCTTGTTACGAGCAATTTTGTTGATGAGCTGCGCTCTTATCAAGGAGCACAGGTGGCTGTGTATCTCGTGGCTATCTCATCCATAATCCTTTTAACGGGATACTCCGGGCAGATTTCTTTGGGCCACGGGGCCATTATGGCAATTGGAAGTTATGCCGCTGCTCTCGCTTTTTCCTTGTGGAACATCTCTTTTGAATTCGCCATTCTTTTTGGGATGGTAGTTGGAACAATTGCGGGATTCATTTTGGGAGTTGCTGCTGCTCGTTTATCCGGGCCTTACTTGGCAGGCACAACACTTGCACTTGCCGTTGGTCTTCCCACGATAGCTGACCAATTTAAGGTCCTTGGTGGAGAGCAAGGATTGAACTTTGATATTGGCGATGCTCCTGGATGGATCAAGAGATTTGAGGGGAGTGACTTCACTCAGTACAGATGGTTCTTCTGGCTGATGACTCTTGTCGCATTGGGCGTCGTTTGGGCTATAACGAATTTGTTACAAAGTAGTTTTGGTCGCAATTGGAGAGCTGTAAGCAATAACCCAGTGGCTGCTAGTTTGGCGGGCATCAACGTCGCCAGAGCGAAAGTATTGGCGTTTACGGTGAGTTCGGCCCTTGCCAGCCTTGCTGGTGCTTTGTTCGGAATACTTTTAGGAATTGTTACGCCATCCGCCTTTCCGCTGACGCTTTCTTTTACGATTTTGACTGGTGCGGTTCTTGCCGGAGTAGGCAATCTCGCAGGTAGCATTGTCGGCGCAGTGGTTCTGGTTGCAATACCCGAATTCTCTGGTGCGCTCTCAACGCATTTGGGGAACTCGCAAAAGGTGACCGCGAATCTTCCGGGATTGGTGACAAGCTTGTTGCTGATCTTTGTAGTTCTCTTCAGACCAGAAGGATTGTGGCCAAAAAAAGTATGGAAGAGATCTCGACAACTAAATAACTAATTTTCACAAGCATCTCCTGGAATACCCTCAATGAAAGGAAGAAAATGCTCGTTCAAAGACGCACGAATAGGGGGTTAGTAGTCGCAGCATTAGCGACAGCGCTTACGCTCATCGTCAGCGCACTACCAGCCTCAGCATTAACGATTCACAGGCAAGATGGTGTTTCAGCATCAACGATAACGCTCGGGATAACTGTGCCTCTAACTGGCGCTGCGGCTCCTGGTTACAACAAGGTGCCTTATGCCATGCAAGCATATTTTAATTATGTTAATGACAATGGCGGCGTCAATGGACGCAAGATTAAATTAGTCATAAAAGATGATGCGTATAACCCTGTATTATCAAAGTCGGTTACGAATGACTTAATTTTAAAGGATAAGGTCTTCGCTATTGTTGGATCGCTAGGTACAGCAGAAAATGAAGCTACAACGCGTTTTGTGAATGATCACGGGGTTCCGCGACTATTTATAAATACCGGGTTCAGTGGTTTTGCCAATACATCCAAATATCCTACGACCTACACCTTGCTTCCCTCCTATGTAATGGAAGCAAAAATTATGGGCCAGTACATCAAAGACAATTTCGCAGGAAAGTCAGTTGCAATCATTTACCAAGATGATGATTTTGGAGCCGATGCACTTAAAGGCTTCGCGATAGCTGGGACGAAATTTGTGGCAAAGATTCCATATGCAAGTGGCTCACAAGCCGATCCAACAGTAGTTGGGAAATGGATTTCAGGTTTAGCTGCAGCAAAGCCTGATGTAACGATTATGTTTGGCGTCTCCTCTGCATCCGCTGCTGCACTTGGAGGCTCATATAAAGTCGGTTTTAAAACGCAATGGATCCTAGGTTCGGTTGGCGGAGATGGAACAACCATCGCATCCGTCGCCGGTCCGACTGCGGTTGGTCTGCTCTATGGAGCGATCGGAACTTCATTCCTGCCAGCTCCGACCGATACGAGTGATCCGTATGTGGCTCAATTCCAAGCAATCAATCAGAAGTACAACTCGGGAGTGGTTTTCGATAACAACGTTCTTGAGGGCATGAATACTGCGATGCTAACAGTGGAAGCGCTACGGGCAGCCGGCAGTACTTTGACACGTGCATCACTAATGAAAGCAATTGCTAAGAGTGGTTCAACATTCGCGTCGGCAGGTTTTTCGCCGCTTGGCTATAGCTCGACTAGCCACATTGGATATAACGGGTACTGGTTTGGGACTTACGGTCCGACGGGAGCGATAAAGCCACAAGGTGGTACTTACACGCTCTACACAACTGACTCGGCATCCGGGGCGGTTTCTAAAACAACTAGCACTCGTCCTGCAATGCCAGAGAAGGGATTGCCAAACAACTAATGAAAAAATTAATTGAAATGAAAAAAATCGCAATTATTGGAGCTACCGCACTTGCAGTAACAACCATTGTTGCGCTTCCATCAACCGCTTCTGCGGCACCTGCATGCGATGGCAAATTTCCGGTTCAATCATGTATCGGCGCAACCAGCGATGGGGCACCATATCTCATGCAGGTTCCCGCTAATTTCAATGGCACTGTCTACCTCTGGTCTCATGGATACCGATACAACGTCGATATTCCTTCCGCTGTGCCACTTATTGGGGGTTACAAAATCACCAATACTCCTGAACCAGGGCCTGTGCCTGGCGGAGATACTTCGGTAATCAAATACTTGCTCAGCAAAGGTTATGCCGTGATGGGTTCTGGCTTTGCTCGGCAAGGGTGGAACGCTGATTCGGGAGTTGCTACTGACACCGAACTAATCAATACCTTCAAGACTCAGTTCACAAAGACGACTCATGTCATCGCTTGGGGCGCTTCGCTTGGTGGATTCATCACGCAGACCTTGGCGGAAAAAGATGGTGCAGCATTATCTGCCGCTGGTCCACTTTGCGTAGCTTCACCTTCTGTTGAAGCTGAGTTGCAAATGGCTGGAGATTTCCTCTGGGGACTCAAGACTTTCTTCGATCCAAGTATCAAGGCGGGTAATTACTCTCCGGGTGCTGCAGGGTATGCAGAAGCGATGGGCGATCTAGGAAAGGTATTTACGGTGCTTGGAAAGTTGCAGGCAAGCATGGCAACTGGTGCCTGGCCGGATACAACGCCAGCTGCGATCCATGCCGTTGGACTTGATCAAGTTCCTAGTAGATCCGCGCTATTGCTTCTTGGATTGATGGCCGGAATTCCAACACAGAGTGCGCACTTTGACTCTACGACGGGTCCTGGTTCGCCAAATAGCAGCAGCTATACGAGTTTTGCAGCCGCTGCTAGTCCAGCACTCGCCATTCTAGAAAATGGTGCCACGGCAGCCGCTCTCGCTGTTCTCGTGACTTACGATGTTGAGTTGCAATCTGGTGGTGCAATATTTGATAACACGCAGACCGACTATTCGGCTCGCGTGGCATCGGAGGCTACGGTTTACAACGCTGCTCTGAGTGGTTCAACCGCGACTGCAGGACTACTTGGCTACCTTGCGCAAGCACCTCGAGCAACGGCTTCCTCAGCGGCGCTCGCAAAAATGCGATCACTTGCTCAGTGGACTGGAAAAGTCACCGTACCTACCGTCGCAATGACGGGTGTCGCTGATCCAGTTACTCCTGCTGGTGATTTGACCTATTTGGCACAGCAATATGCGCAGCAATGGAAGACGGCTCATTTGGCAACTCTTGGAAAAGGTCGACCACCTTATGACTTGATCGCGCTATTTGGTGTGACGCCTGCCCACTACACAACCTTTTCAGCAAAAGGTGCTCCAATCACAACCACGGCGGCTGCTAACGGAACTAATCACTGTAATTTCAATGTAAAGCAATACATTGCAGTTGCGGACATGTTGGCATATGCCTCATCCACGGGACAGGATCTCTCAGGTGGTGCCCTTAACACTGCCGTACGAAAGATGGGTGGAACCACTAGGGATCTGCAATTTGCTCCACCACTTCCTAAGTTCTACGCCGCGGATTAAATTCGGATAGAACTCAAAAGTTAAGGCGGCCCTTCGAGAAATCGAGGGGCCGCTTTTCTATTAGCCTTCACCTATGTCTGTTCGTGATTTCGTAGTGCGCTCCGTCGGCGAGATGGAGAATCTGGGAAGTCGAGTTGGGGAAAAACTTGTTGCAGGCAATGTCCTTTTATTGCGTGGTGAGTTAGGTGCTGGAAAAACCGCATTTACTCGAGGAATAGGCAGATCCCTTGGGATTGACGATGTCACTTCGCCAACATTTGTCATTTCAAAAATTCATCCTGGGGTTATTCCGTTAGTTCACGTGGATGCGTACCGACTACTCGGAGAGGAGTTGGCGATATTTGATGATCTTGATCTAGAAACTCGTATACCAATTTCAATCACTGTAATCGAATGGGGTAGTGGATTTGTAGAGCGATTGAGCGATACCTTCATCGAGGTTGATATAAATTTCGATACAAATCCTGATTCTCGGCTTGTCACCATTAGAGGATTAGAAGTATGAAAAATATTTTAACGATAGATACTTCTACAGATCGGACCAGCGTAGGGTTGGTTATTGACGGAGTTCTGTGTTTTGAAACTCATCATGATGATCCTCTTGCGCATGGTGAAGTACTGCCAAAGTTAGTTCAAGATGCATTGAATATCGGTACTCCAATTGACGTAGTCGCCATTGCCATGGGGCCTGGTCCATTTACTGGGTTACGAGTGGGAATTGCATTCGGACAAGTTTTCGCACTCGCTCGCGAAATACCTTGGATAGGAGTTTCTTCACTGGCCGCAATGGCCGCGGTTCATGATGATCCAGAATTCATCGTCGCGATAGATGCGCGAAGGCGTGAGTTCTTCTGTGAACATTATTTGGATGGGAAACTATATGCACCATCTCGTACAGTGCAGCGCGAGGATCTTGCGAATGTAGTGCTCCCAAAGTATTTCGATCCACCAACTCCACTCGGGATTGCCAAACTGGCCTCAACGTCACACTCAGTACTTGAACCAATTTATATCCGAAAGCCCGATGCTTACCCTTCGCCCAAAGGGGTGAAATTTCGACAGTGGACACATATGGATCTAGTTGAAATATACGGGCTTGAAAAATCGGTGTACCTCGATGATCCCTGGAGTATGGAGCAATTTAAAGAGGAATTTGCTGGCCCGTCGCGACAATACTTGGTAGCTGAATACGAAGGAAAAGTTGTTGGTTATGCCGGAATCATGCTCGCAGGTGACGTCACAGATATTTTGACACTTACTGTTGCTCCCGATTTTAGAAGGCGCGGAATCGCAAGGGAGTTCCTTAAGCGGATGGTTGATTGGTCACGAAATCAAAATGTGGTTGCAATCATGCTTGAAATGCGAGTGGACAATGTTGAAGCAGAACCGCTTTATCTCGAAAATGGTTTTCGAAAGATTTCCGAACGTGTTGATTATTATGGCCCCGGACTTACGGCCGTTGTCATGCGAAAAGAGTTGCGAAAATGATCGATCAACCTCTTGTATTAGGAATAGAAACCTCTTGTGATGAAACTGCAGTTGGAATCGTTCGGGGTCGCACGCTTCTGGCTAATGTTATTTCTTCGAGTGTTGAAGAGCACGCTCGATTTGGAGGAGTAGTTCCAGAGATTGCCAGTCGAGCGCATTTAGAAGCTATGCCATCGGTAATTGAAGAGGCACTGAAGATTGCACAGATATCGTTAAGGGATTTGGATGCAATCGGAGTTACAGCCGGACCAGGTTTGATTGGGGCGCTGTTGGTTGGAACGAGCGCCGCTCATGGATTGTCACTTGCACTTGATAAACCGTTGTTCGGAGTGAACCATCTCTCCTCACACCTGGCGGTTGATGCCCTTGATGAATCTAGAGCGCTCACTCCGGCAATCGGATTGCTCGTGAGTGGCGGTCATAGTTCGATTATTCAGGTCACTAATTTGGTCAGTGAATTCCATGTTCTAGGCGCGACGATCGATGACGCGGCGGGTGAAGCATTCGACAAAATTGCGAGATTGCTTGAACTGGATTTCCCAGGTGGACCCGCTATCGACGAGCTTGCAGTTGCTGGGGATTTCGATGCAATCGAATTCCCCCGTGGACTCGCCAACTCTGATTACAATTTTTCATTCAGCGGACTCAAAACCGCGGTCTCACGTTATTTGCAAAGCACCCCAAACGCCCTCAAGGCTGATGTTGCCGCCTCGTTCCAAGAGGCGGTGGTCGATGTCCTTTTAACGAAAGCAGTTAGGGCTTGCACCGAGACCGGGATAGAAGCGTTGATCATTGCTGGAGGAGTAGCTGCTAATTCCCGCCTGCGGTCCGAAGCTACTCGGCGTTGTGCGGAGGCCAAAATAGAGTTGCGGACTCCTCCCAGGGCTTTATGCACAGACAATGGGGCGATGGTTGCTGCGATTTCATCCCTAGCTGTGAGCGCGGGTGTGGCTCCGAGTCGCCCTGGCTTCGCGACATTGTCCACAGCCCCCGTGGACCGTCCAATCTGGGGTTAAACACCCCCTAGATTTCGGACTGGATCCGCCCGATTGGAAGGCTTTTGCGCCTTTCGATAGAGTTTGGTTAGCACTCACCTATGGCGAGTGATAATGAATATTAAAGATTCTTAAAGGGAGATAAAAGACATGGCAAAGATGATCGCCTTCAACGAAGAGGCACGCCGCGGTTTGGAGCGAGGAATGAATACGCTCGCCGACGCCGTCAAAGTAACCCTTGGGCCCCGTGGTCGCAACGTAGTGCTTGAGAAAAAATGGGGCGCCCCAACTATTACAAATGATGGCGTTTCCATTGCGAAAGAGATTGACCTGGATGATCCATGGGAGAAGATTGGCGCAGAGCTAGTTAAAGAAGTTGCCAAGAAGACAGACGACGTTGCTGGTGATGGAACAACCACCGCTACCGTTTTGGCTCAAGCTCTTGTTCGCGAAGGACTTCGCAATGTAGCCGCTGGAGCAAATCCAATGGCACTCAAGCGCGGTATCGAAAAAGCCGTTGATGCAATTTCTGTAGAGCTCAGCAAGATGGCAAAAAATGTTGACACTAAAGAGCAGATTGCAGCTACTGCATCTATCTCTGCTGCTGACTCAACAATCGGTGACATGATCGCTGAAGCGATGGATAAGGTAGGCAAAGAAGGCGTAATCACAGTTGAAGAGAGCAATACATTTGGTTTGGAGCTTGAACTTACAGAAGGTATGCGCTTTGACAAGGGTTACATTTCTCCTTACTTCACTACGGACTCAGACCGCATGGAAGCCGTTCTCGAGGATCCTTATATCTTGATCGCGAATTCAAAAATTTCAAACATCAAGGATCTACTTCCAATTCTAGAAAAGGTCATGCAATCAGGTAAGCCGTTGTTGATCTTGGCGGAAGACGTCGAAGGTGAAGCGCTAGCGACTCTTGTCGTTAATAAGATCCGTGGAACGTTCCGTTCAGCCGCTGTTAAGGCGCCGGGATTCGGAGATCGCCGTAAGGCAATGTTGCAAGATATTGCAATTCTTACTGGCGCAACAGTTATTTCCGAAGAAGTGGGTTTGAAGTTAGAAGCAGCAACAATGGAACTTCTCGGTCACGCTCGTAAAGTTGTTATCGCCAAGGAAGAAACCACGATAGTTGAAGGTTCTGGAGATGCTGATCAGATTAAAGGTCGCGTAAACCAGATCCGTTCAGAAATTGAAAAGAGTGACTCCGACTACGATCGCGAGAAACTACAAGAGCGGTTAGCAAAGCTTGCTGGGGGAGTCGCAGTGATCAAGGCTGGTGCCGCCACCGAAGTTGAGCTAAAAGAGCGTAAGCATCGCATTGAAGACGCGGTCCGTAATGCTAAGGCCGCAGTAGAAGAAGGAATTGTTGCTGGTGGAGGTGTTGCGCTTTTGCAGGCTGGTAAAGCTGCGCTCGCGAATTTGAACTTAGTTGGAGACGAAGCAACAGGTGCTCGGATCGTTGAGTTTGGAATCGAAGCCCCACTCAAGCAGATTGCAATCAATGCCGGACTCGAAGGTGGAGTAGTTGTTGAGAAAGTCCGAAATCTCGAATCTGGATTCGGTCTCAATGCTGCAACAGGTGAATATGTTGACATGATCAAAGCAGGAATTATTGATCCTGCCAAAGTCACCCGTTCAGCACTTCAAAATGCTGCTTCTATCGCTGCCCTCTTTTTGACTACCGAGGCGGTAGTTACAGATAAGCCAGAACCAAAGGCAGTCGGAGTAAATAACCCTGCTGCGGATATGGACTTCTAGAAGCCTTTAAGTGCTCATAACAGCCCTCCAATTTTCTTGGGGGGCTGTTTCGCATTACCCTTGCGCCATGAGCGATAAATTTAGCGCGACGCAGCTCGCTCGCAGCGCTGCCATTGAAGATTCTCGCGATCCTAAATTTGTAGGTGAATTGGTTTCGATCGATCAGGAAGATGAGCGAATCGCCACCTATCTTTTTGAATCTTCACTGCCTGGGTATTCCGGGTGGCGTTGGGCAGTTACTGTCATCAAGCTTGATGAACAATCACCAGCAACGATTGCAGATGTCGTCTTGCTTCCTGGCACTGATTCTCTCCTTGCACCTGAGTGGGTTCCGTACAAGGATCGAATTCAACCGGGTGACGTTGGGGTTGGAGATGTTGTTCCAACTTCTGCCGATGACCTTCGCTTAGTGCCAAGTTTTGCGGCCCTTCCAGGTGAGGACGAGCTTGTTTTTGCTGAGCAATTTGAGTTTGGACTTGGTCGCGCTCGAGTACTTTCGGTGGTTGGACGGGATGCGGCAAGTAAGCGTTGGTACGACGGAGATCGCGGCCCTAATACCCCCATTGCCCAATATGCACCTTTGCCCTGTTATAGCTGCGGCTTCTTCATACCGATAGCTGGATCCTTACGTTCTGCGTTTGGCGTGTGTGCCAACGCGCTGTCACCCGAGGACGCTCGCGTTGTGTCTTTTGATCACGGATGCGGCGCCCACTCGGAAGCGCTCATCGTTCCAGAGTAGGTCGATTCGCAACCGGGATACGAGTCGTTTTGTTCCGTCTATCAACTCAGTGCCTGCAGAGCACTAAATCCGATAAACTAAACCTCTTGCCAGTATCGATTCTGGCTTTATTAATTCCACCCCGTGGGGCTAATAATGAGCGAAGGAAGGGAGAAGCCAATGCCTATTGGTCGTGTCAAGTGGTACAGCCTTGAAAAAGGTTTCGGCTTCATTTCATCTGAAGAAGGCGAAGATGTTTATCTAGCCTCGTCAGCTCTTCCGACTGGTGTCCCGACAGTTAAACCTGGAACAAAACTTGAGTTTGGTGTCGCTGAAGGTCGTCGCGGGCCACAAGCACTTTCGGTTCGGATCATTGAAGAACCGGCCTCGGTGGTTGCGAACACCAGAATCAACGCTGATGATTTAGCGACGATCATTGAAGACACCATCAAGATGCTGGACAAGGTAGGCAATGGTTTGCGCCATGGTCGTTACCCAACCAATGTCGAAGCAGAACGCTTAGCGAAGGTAATGCGTGGGATTGCGGGACAGATCGAGGGATAGCCCTGCAAGTTAGCGTTTGGAACTTTTGCGCAAACCACGCACGATGTAGGTAGCCCCAAGCAAGCCCAAACCAATTCCAACGAGGCAGATCCAGATTGAAGTGCTCTTTGCGTTCGTGGCTAGTTCCACTACTAGCGCTATAAACCACGCAGATGTGCCAGCGATAACAATTGGCAGGGTTTGTCTCACTAGGCGAGCATACTTCGTTCTCTTTGGGGTATCACTTGTAGACTAAAAGCATGTCCTCAAATGAAGGATCTTTGCGTTCCTTCAAACATCGCAATTTTCGCTTATTTTTCACCGCAAATATGGTTTCGAATGTAGGAACGTGGGCGCAACGCGTCGCGCAAGATTGGCTTGTAGTAAGCGACTTGCATAGGGGTGGATCAGAACTTGGAATTGTCACCGGACTTCAATTCCTTCCGATGCTGTTATTTAGTTTGTATGCGGGATCACTTGCTGATCGGCTAGATAAACGTAAATTACTTATTATTACCAATGCTGGTGGCGGACTCACCGCCGGAATTTTGGGCTGGTTGATAATCTCCCATCGCGTCACATTGATTGATGTTTTCATTTTGGCATTCACCCTGGGACTCTTTGGTGCGCTTGACACCCCCGTCCGGCAGGCATTTACTTCTGAACTTGTCGGTAAGAGCGATATTGCAAACGCGGTCAGCCTAAATTCGGCGAATTTCAATATGGGCCGCCTCATCGGTCCTGCTGTATCTGGAATTTTGATTAAATATTTTCATACTGGACCTTCATTCTTACTTAATGCCGGCTCGTACGTCGTAGTGATTACCGCCCTCGTTTTGATGCGGCCCGAGGAACTTCACCGGCCACCCAAAGATGGCAAAGATCGTAAAATTATGGAGGGCATTCGTTACGTTCGAAGTAGGGCCGATATTGTCGCGATAATAGCAACGGTCTTTTTTGCGTCCACTTTTGGGTTAAATTTCCAAATTTTTAACGCACTTATCTCGACGAGAATTTTTCATAAAGATGCTGGCGCTTTTGGTCTCCTGGGAAGCGTTTTAGCTATCGGTTCTTTGTTCGCGGCAATCGTTTCAACTCGACTTGACCAGCGACGGAAACCGTTGTTTATCAGTGCTTGCGCAACTATTTTTGGAGTAGCGCTCGTGGTTCAAGCCTTTATGCCGTCATATTTAGCCTTTGCGCTCACTCTTCCACTTTGTGGATTTTTCGCGCTCACAACTATGATTTCTGCAAACACCTATGTCCAAGCTACAACCCCGCATGAGTTACGAGGTCGGGTCATGGGGTTCTACATTTTGATTTTTCTAGGCGCCACCCCAGTTGGTTCACCTTTAATTGGTTGGCTGGCGGATGCCGTAGGGGTACGCCAAACAGTGGCTCTCTGTGGAGCCATCACCGCGCTGGGGTCCGTCTTTGTTTACTATTTAATGCGAAAACGGCTTGCAAGCCACCAATATCTAGCCTAAAACCAGGATTTCTTGCTTAAAACCAGAAATTTTGACGTGTAACCACTCATATCAAAATTTCAAGGGTTCCTGAGAAATTGCTTAGGAACTAATTATTACTAGATTGCGTCCATTTTGTGACTTTCCCGTGAGAAAGTGCTCGTACCTTCCAGCTATGACACTTGCCACCGCATGCACGGAGAAGATGTCAGTTGGCTCACCGGAGTCCCCTGTAAAGGGACTCAGTGGAGCGGCTGTGATCGACTATTTGCAGATGCAAATGATAGGCAATAAGTCTAATTTCGTCGAGGTTTTCAACACTGTGAATGCTCCTAGAATCAGTATTTTACGCTCAAAATTGCACCTTTCGATTGGATTTGGGCGTCCAATAAATGAGATACTTGAGGGTCGTTCAAGGTCTTGTTACTCATGAGTAGTCGAAGCGAGGTGAACTTTTTATGGGCATAAAGCGCCTTAAAAAGTTTTTGCCTGCCTTCCTATCGATGGCGCTCGCGCCAATCCTTCCAATTCTTGCAGTTTCTCCTGCATACGCGGTGGGTTCACCATTCGTGTGCGACAGCCACTTCTATCAAGTTTCAAACGGCCAATTTTATGTATTGAATTTTCCTGGCTTTACATATTCAAAAGTTGGATCGGCCGCTACGGTAACTAATTTGAATTCTGCAGGATGGAACCCGGCCGATAATTACATATATGCAATGGCCAGCAACACAAGTTTGCGACAAATTGCTTCAGACGGTTCCATAACAACACCCGGCACCATAACTGGTCTCACCGCCGAAAACGGTGGAGATTTTATAAGCAATGACAAAATGATCGTCGTAAGTACCGGTAGTGCAGCAATTCAGTTGTTGACGTTGAACAGAACTGGGGGAGTTGTAACTAGCGGGACAGGTACAAACATTACGGTAACAGGCAGTGGAAGCTACACGGGTTCACTCGATATTGCGATTTTTCCAAGCACGGGTGGTACCTACGTAGGTTATTCACTCAACGGCACCGTACTAACTACATTCACTTTTCCTAATGGTTCTCCGACTACTGCTTCTTACACAACAAAGACTGTAACGGGACTTCAAAATGGCGCTACCGGCGCATTTGGTGCACAGTGGGTTGATTCGCAGGGCAACTTTTACGCCTACGACAACACCACCACTCCTGCAGCCGCAACTAATGCGCTCTACGAGATTAATCGAACTGATCTAAATAGTGTCGCAACGACAATTGCTGCAAACGATGTGCAGGAAGAAACCGCTCCTGGTGCAGCGCCAAACGATGGCGTGAGCTGCCGAACTGCACCAAGTGTATTTGCACCACAAATGACCACTACTGCGTCAATCACAAACGTGAGTGGAACCTCAGCGCTGGCAACTGGTTACCTAGTAACCAACGTTTATCCAGTAAACCCTCTTGGTAACGAAAACAACGCAAAAATTTGTTACAGCCTGAGTCCGACGGTGGATACCACGCCAGGAAACACGTATGGATTACTGGTCGGCGCCTCCTGTTTTACAACGTCTCAGACTTTTCCCGCAAATGGGACAACTCAGAACTTTTCAGTGGTTTTAACGGGTTTGTCGCCCAATACAACGTATTACTACCAATCCGCGGCCATAAACACCCCACCTGGGAGTATCGCCCCTTTTGCCGGATTTAGCCCAGTGGCAAGTTTTACAACACCAGCAATTCCAACCTTCACCTCCATATCCCCTGCATCAGGTTCCGTTGGCGGTGGGGATAGTGCGACGATAACTGGAACAAACTTCACCGGGGCCACTTCAGTAACCATTGATGGAATTCCAGTAACAAGTTTTACAGTTAATTCCCCAACTTCAATCACGATTACTACTCCTGCAGGAACTACGCTCGGCGCAAAGAATGTCGTTATCACTACTCCTGGTGGAACAGCTACTGGGCCAGGTGCGTTCACTTATGTTGGGCAAGTTACCTTTAATGCAAATGGTGGAACTGGTTCGATGCCGGCCCAATCTGGAAGTTCTCCAGCTGCGCTGAATGCTAACGCGTTTTCTTTTACGGGCTCCACGTTCTTGGGTTGGAATACTGCTGCAAACGGATCAGGGACGGCATATTCAAACGGCGCAACTTATCCGTTTACGTCTAGCACAACTTTGTATGCGCAGTGGTTGACAGTTGCCTCCGTAGCACCTCCTGTTGGTCCGCTTTCCAGCACAACACCAATCACAATTACAGGTACTGGATTTACCGGAGCAACCGGAGTCACTGTCAACGGAGTGGCAGCAACGAGCGTCGTCGTAGTAAATGCAACGACAATCACCGCCGTTGTACCCACAAGCGCAACCGTTGGGCCAAAAAATGTAGTAGTTACAACACCCGCAGGTACTGGAACAGGTACTGGATTATTTACGTATCAGGCTACGGTTACATTTAATGGAAATGGATCTACGGGCGGATCCACGGCTGCTCAATCTGCTAGCGTTGCAACTAATTTAACGGCTAATGGATTTACAAGAACTGGTTATACATTTGCAGGTTGGAACACTATTGCCGGTGGCGGCGGAACCGCTTATGCAAACTCCGCGAGCTACACCTTCGCCTCCGATCTAACGCTTTATGCTCAGTGGACCGGTATCAGCAACAACGTCACCTATAACGCCAATCTCGCTGGCACCACCGGATCAGTTCCTGGAACTGTTGCCTATGCCACTGGCGCAACGGTTACCGTAGTTGGGAATACTGGAACTTTAGCTAAGAGTGGATTTACCTTTGCCGGTTGGAACACTGCGGCCGATGGAAGTGGCACGACCTATCAAGCGGGTAACACCTTTACCATGCCGGGAGCCGCAGTCACTTTATATGCGCGCTGGACCGCTCTTCCAACAGTTACCTCTGTTTCTGCAAACACTGGAGATATCGCTGGCGGTAATACCGTCACAATTACTGGAACGAATTTCACGGGTGTTACGGCGGTAACTATTAATGGAGTTGCCGTAACTAGTTTCACCTTCCTCACCTCGACCACCATCAGCGTAGTTGTTCCCGCTGGAACAAGTACTGGTGCGAAGAGCATTCTGGTAACAACGCCTGGCGGCACCAACACTGCAAATACTCTTTATACCTACACCGTCACCGTTAGTTTCAACGCCAATGGTGGAACTGGCACCATGGCCAATCAAACCAACAGCGTTGCAACTGCTTTGACGGCTGATGGATTTACTCCTGCAACGGGTTATACGGCCAATGTTCCGTTCTGGAGCACTCTTCCTGGTGGTGGTGGAACTACCTATGCAAATCTCGCATCTTTCCCATTTAACACGACCACGGCGGATTTAACACTTTACGCGCAGTGGACCGGAACCAGCCTCAACGTTATTTATAATGGAAACGGAAATACAGGTGGATCAGCCCCGGGAACTGTTGGCCATACAGCGGGGTCTACCGTCACAGTGCTTGGAAATACGGGTTCACTAGTTCTCACTAATCAAACCTTCTTTGGCTGGAACACCGCGGCCAATGGAAGTGGTACGTCTTATGCACCTGGCGCAACATTTACCATGCCCGGCACGGCAGTCACACTTTACGCACAGTGGACAACGGTTACTTCCATTTCTCCAACTTCAGGAACTCTCGTTGGTGGAACGCCAATCACGATTACTGGCACAAATTTCACTGGCGCAACTGGCGCAACCATAAATGGAGTCGCAGTAACCAGCTTTGTTGTGGTAAATCCAACGACCATCACGGCTATCGCCCCTGCAGGCGTTACCGGCGCGGCCAAGAACGTTGTCGTAACAACTCCAACTGGAAGCGCTACTGGATCAGGTCTTTACACTTATTTTGCGACGGTTACATTTAACAACAACAGTGGATCTGGGTCCATGGCCAACCAAACGGCCAGCGTCGCAACTGCGCTCACAACTAACACGTTTACTCGCTCTTTGTACTATTTTGCCAATTGGAACACGGCAGCAGATGGAAGTGGAACTTCATATGCAAATGGTGCTTCATACCCATTTGCCTCTGATGTGACGCTTTACGCAATTTGGAATGGACCTCCAACAATAACTTTGGTTTCACCATCTGTTGGCCCGCTTGCTGGCGGAACAACTGTGAATGTCACCGGAACAAACTTCACCGGTGCGACCTCTGTAACCATCAATGGTGTGAATGTCACGAGTTTTACAGTTAATTCATCCACCTCGATTACGTTAACGACGCCAGCCGGAAGCAGCATCGGCGCAAAAGATCTTGTGATCACAGCTCCTTACGGAATTGCGACTGGAGCAGGTGTTTATTCTTACCAAACCTCAGTGACGTTTAACGCCAATGGTGGTACAGGAACGATGGCAAATCAGACTGCTTCGGCTCCAACTGCACTGACGGCAAATGCATTTACCTATGCAAATTCAACCTTCTTAGGTTGGAATACTTTGGCGAACGGCACCGGAACGGCTTATGCCAATTCCGCAAGTTTCCCATTTACGGCAAACACCACGCTTTATGCCCAATGGATCCACGTTACTTCAGTCTCTCCAACGAGTGGTCCACTGGCAGGTGGCACGGCAATAACAATTACCGGTACGGGGTTCACAGGCGCAACCGGTGTCACGATCAATGGTGTTGCTGCGACGAGTGTCGTTGTCGTGAATTCAACGACAATCACGGCGGTAACTCCAGTCGGAGCTTCGGTCGGTGCCAAGGACATAATCGTTACCGTTCCTGGGGGATCAGCAACGGGTGCCGCCCTCTACACCTACTATGCAACGGTTACTTTTAATGGAAATGGCTCAACTTCAGGTTCGATGTCAAACCAGTCAGCGAGCGTTCCAACTGCACTAACCTCTAATGCGTTTGCAAAAACCAATTCATCGTTCACTGGTTGGAACACTGCTGCGAACGGATCGGGTACCGCTTACGCGAATAGTGCTTCCTATCCATTCGCGGTAGACGTTACTTTGTATGCACAATGGATGACGGTTACTTCCATCTCTCCAAACTCAGGTACCACTCTCGGTGGAACGTCAATCACCATCACAGGTACCAATTTCACCGGCGCAACCGGGGCGACGATAAATGGAATTCCAATCACTTCATTCGTGGTCGTAAATTCGACCACGATTACGGGAGTTACGCCTGCGAGTGCGAGTGCGGGTGCAAAAGATGTTGTAGTTACCGCTCCATCTGGAACAGCAACCGGTACCGGAATTTATACTTACAATTTAGCTGCACAGACGATTGTCATAACTTCAACGCCAACAACTCCAACTTACGGTGGAACATATTCACTCACCTGAACTAGCGGTGGCTCTGGTAATCCTGTTGTTTACACCAGCGCAACTCCTGGCGTTTGTACTGTCTCTGGCTCCACCGTCACCTTTGTTGGAAATGGCACTTGTACTATCAATGCCAACCAAGCTGGAAATGCTGTTTACGCCGCCGCGACTCAAGTACAACAGACATTCACGGTTTCTAAGGCAACCTTGACCATCACCGCCTCTAGCCCAACTGTGATCTATGGAGCTGCTGTTCCAACGATCACCGCTAGCTACGCTGGCTTTGTTAATGGCGATACCTCAGCAGTCGTTACCGGTCAGAGCTGCTCGACTGCTTACACCGTGACCAGCGCTGTTGGTTCAAACCCAGCCACCACCTGTTCTGGTGGAACTGCAACGAACTACACCATCTCTTATGTCGCAGGTGTTGTCACCATCAATAAGGCAACCTTGACCATCACCGCCTCTAGCCCAACTGTGATCTATGGAGCTGCTGTTCCAACGATCACCGCTAGCTACGCTGGCTTTGTTAATGGCGATACCTCAGCAGTCGTTACCGGTCA
>CAIYQS010000074.1 GCA_903928395.1 uncultured Actinomycetes bacterium
ATGATTGAGATTCATCTTCCAGTTTCCGGCGATCAGTGGTTTACGCATTTTGAAGAACCTCAATTCCGGGGAGTGGCTTTCCTTCTAGGTATTCGAGCGAGGCGCCGCCGCCAGTTGAAATATAACCAAACTGATCATCTTTGAAGCCAAGGGCACGAACCGCTGCTGCCGAATCTCCGCCACCCACAACCGAAATTCCTGAAACCTTCGTCAGACTTTCGGCAATGACTTGCGTTCCATGAGCAAAGTTTGGAAATTCGAAGACTCCCATTGGGCCATTCCAAAACACGGTGTGACATTTTTCAATCGCTGCTCCAAAAGCTGCAGCGCTTACTGGGCCTATATCTAACCCAATTTGATCCGCAGGAATTTCTGAAGCGCTCACCAAGGTAGGGGGTGCATCTACAGCAAAGGTTGGCGCTACAACGATATCTGTTGGCAAAAGTAATTCGACACCTAAATCTTTAGCCTCTGCTAACAATTTTTTAACATCATCGATGAGATCGAGCTCGACAAGCGATTTTCCGATTTCGTGGCCTTGTGCCGCAAGAAAAGTGAAGAGCATTCCCCCGCCAATAGCAAGCACATTTACTTTGCCGAGAAGATTTTTAATAACGCCGATCTTGTCAGAAACTTTCGCGCCACCTAGAACAACCCCGTATGGGCGATCAGGATTTTCCGTGAGTTTCTTTAAGACATCAATCTCAGCAGCTACCAGGAAACCTGCCGCATTAGGAAGAATCTTTGCAACGTCGTACCCGGAAGCATGTTTGCGATGCACAGCACCAAAACCATCGCTGACAAAGAGATCCATTCCGGTTGCCAGTTGTGCAGCAAATCCAGCCCGTTCCGCTTCATCCTTAGAGGTTTCTGCTGCCTCGTAGCGAATGTTTTCAAGGAGCAGAATGTGGCCTGGGAGCAGCGCCGCTTTTGCAGCGTCAGCGCTTGGCCCAACAATTTCTGCTGAAAATTGCACCGGTAATCCCAGAAGTTCGCTCAACCGCGATGCGACTGGAGCGAGTGACATTTCGGGATTGCGCTCGCCTTTTGGGCGACCGAGGTGTGCCATGATGACGACGCTTGCGCCGTGGTCAACCAAATATTTGATTGTTGGAAGTGATGCTCTAATGCGACCGTCGTCGCGAATGACACCCTCTTTAATAGGGACATTCAGGTCGCATCGGAGCAAAACACGCTTTCCTGCCACATCAATGGATTGAAGCGCAGTGAAACTCATTAGAGAGATTTACCTACAAAAGCGACAAGGTCAACGAGTCGGTTTGAATAACCCCACTCATTGTCGTACCAACCGAGGACTTTTGCGGTTGTTCCGATGGTCTTTGTGAGTCCAGCATCAAAGATACAAGAAGCTGGATCGGTGACGATATCTGCTGAAACAATCGGATCCTCTGTATAACGGAGATATCCTTTAAGTGGACCTTCTGCAGCCTTCTTCATTGCTGCATTGATTTCCGCAGCAGTAACTTCGCGGCCTAGTTCAACTGTCAAATCTGTCGCTGAACCGGTAGGGACTGGTACTCGAAGTGCATATCCATCCAATTTACCTTTGAGATTTGGTAAAACCAAACTGATTGCCTTCGCTGCGCCGGTAGATGTTGGGATGATAGAAAGTGCTCCCGCACGAGCACGACGAAGGTCTTTATGTGGTTGGTCATGTAAAGGTTGGTCATTTGTGTAGGCATGAACGGTAGTCATTAATCCGCGAACTATCCCAAATTCTTCATCGAGAACCTTTGCCATTGGAGCTAGGCAATTGGTCGTGCAAGAAGCGTTGGAAATAATATTGTGAAGCGCAGGATCATATTTACCTTCGTTTGCGCCTAGAACAATGGTGACATCTTCATCGGTAGCTGGAGCTGAAATAATTACCTTTTTAGCGCCTGCAGTAATGTGCTTCTTTGCATCAACGGCTTTGGTGAAAAATCCAGTTGATTCAATAACAATATCTGCGCCTAAAGCAGCCCAAGGTAAATTGGCTGGATCCCGTTCGGCGAAAACCTTGATGGTCTTATCGCCCACGGTGATGGAGTCCTCCGTGTAGGTGACTGGAAGTCCAAGGCGACCAAGTATTGAGTCATATTTCAAAAGATGAGCAAGGGTGTGATTATCAGTGAGGTCGTTGATTCCAACAATCTCAAAATCTGCTCCAGAGACCAATGCGGCCCGGAAAAAGTTACGCCCAATTCGACCAAAACCATTAATTCCAACACGAATCACGATAATCCCACCTTCTCAAATAACGAGGCTCAAGTAATGAGGCTCCATAGTCACTGTCAATCATCACGACATTGTGATGCCTCAACTCTAGCAGTCGGACTATTCAGCCAATAAATCAGGACTTAGGCCAGCTTCAGTATCTGGTATCCCTAAATCGTGTGCACGTTTATCTGCCATTGCTAACAGTCGACGAATTCGACCCGCGATTGCATCTTTTGTCATAGGAGGGGATGCGAGTGAACCCAACTCTTCAAGACTTGCTTGCCCATAATTAATGCGAAGTTCACCCGCATGTTTGAGATGGTCAGGGATTTCACCTTCCAAAATTTCTAGTGCTCGTGCAACACGTGCGGATGCAGCTACTGCGGCGCGCGCTGAACGTCGCAAATTAGCATCGTCAAAGTTTGCCAACCTATTTGCAGTAGCTCGAACTTCGCGACGCATCCTGCGTTCTTCCCAAGCAAGTACGCTTTCGTGAGCGCCCAATCGAGTCAAAAGTGCTCCAATTGCATCGCCATCGCGAATGACAACCCGATCAACGTTACGTACCTCACGTGCCTTTGCCGCAATCCCTAATCGACGTGCCGCTCCTACGAGCGCGAGTGCTGCCTCAGGTCCGGGACATGTGATTTCTAGCGCTGAAGAACGACCCGGCTCTGTAAGTGAACCGTGAGCAAGAAACGCACCACGCCAAGCTGCCTCAGCATCGCACAATCCAGCGGACACAACCTGAGGTGGTAATCCCCGAATGGGCCTGGCATTTGCGTCCACTAATCCAGTTTGTCTAGCGAGCGCATCTCCTTCTGAGACAACGCGAACAACATATCGGCTGCCTTTGCGCAGGCCGCTGGGAGATAAAACAGATAATTCACTTTCGTGACCGTAAATTTCAGCGATATCTTTTCTTAATCGACGCGCGGCCTGTGCGGTGTCTAGTTCCACTTCGATCACGATTTTGCCGGCTGATATATGCAATCCCCCTGCGAACCGCAAGAGTGCAGAGACTTCAGATTTTCGGCAACACGGTTTGGTGACGTTGAGACGACTCAACTCGTCTTTGACTGCCGCCGTCATTGCCATGCGGCTATCTAAGCAGGGTTCACTCCATAATGTGTGCGAAAACTGAACGAAGTTTTTCGACATCGTGGTGATAACTTCCAGGTGATTTCGAAAGGGGTGCGACGATAAGTTCTCCCCCTAAACCCTCAACCAAACCTTGAAGTCTGGAGTTGACTTCAACGGCTGATGGATCGACCACGGCATAGTCGATTCTCAACTCAGGCAGGTGCTGCAAAACAAATTCCAGATGATCGGCGGCGGAGGAACCGGCAAATTCATCAACGGATTCGGGTTCTGGCAAATTCAATACCATGATCCGCTTTGCCGCTGAATGCATGACAGCTGCCGCTAACTCTGGTAACAAAAGGTGGGGCATCACGCTTGAAAACCACGACCCGGGTCCTACAGTGATCCAATCAGCGTCCGCAAGGGCTGATAATACTTCTGGCGTTACACGGGGATTTTCCGGAATTAGTCGAAGAGATTCAATGTGACCTTTTGCAGTCGCCACCTCAATCTGCCCTCGGACTATCTTTCGACCAAAAGAAGTACTGAAAGTCCCCTCGATATCTAGCGGGTCCAGCGACATTGGTAGGACTTTGCCAATGATCCGCAATAAATTTCCTACTTGTCGAATTCCATGCACGGGATCTCCGTCAATGTCCCAGAGCGCGATCATGAGTAAATTCCCAAGCGCGTGCCCCTTCAATTCTCCTTCTCCAGCAAATCGGTACTGCATCACTTCAGCCCAGCCGCGGCCCCATTCGTCATCACTGCAGAGCGCAGCTAAGGCCATCCGTAAATCTCCCGGTGGCAATGAACCAAACTCAGCACGAAGTCTCCCGCTTGATCCGCCGTTGTCCGCAACTGTGACGACGGCCGTTAGGTTTGAGGTGATTCCGCGCATTGCAGTTAGTGTTGCTGCAAGCCCATGCCCGCCGCCTAGTGAAACTACGCGTTGACTTTCCATCAGTTAAATTTCGCGACCGAGATCACGATGAATCGCTGCCGCCTCAATACGCTGATCACCAATCACGCCACGAGAATTAAAAAGTCTTGTTAATTCCTCAGCGATTGCCACACTCCGATGTTTTCCGCCCGTGCAGCCAATAGCAAGAGTTAGATATTTGCGACCCTCGAGGAAAAATCCGGCGGCCATCGTTTCAAAAAGAGATTGATATTTTTCCAGGAAATCTTGCACATTTTCGGTTCCAAGAACTCGCGCCGAAACAAGCGGATCCAGCCCAGTTAAGGGACGAAGAAGCGGATCCCAATGTGGATTTGCGATAAAACGGCAATCCATCACGAGATCTGCATCAACGGGTATCCCATACTTGTAGCCAAATGAAAGAACATTTACGCGAAGATCGGCGGTGGATGAGGTAGCAAATAATTCATCAATTTTCTGTTCCAATTGGTGAATATTGAGCGAGGAAGAGTCGATGAGAACATCTGACACTGACCGCACTTCACGAAGTCGTTCGCGTTCTTTTGCAATTCCATCAACGATACGATCGTTTCCTTGCAGTGGATGTGGTCGACGAGTTGACTCAAAACGTCGTACCAAGACCTCATCTGAGGCGTCAACGAAGAGCACTTGGCGAGCAAGGCCGCGTTCGGCGATTTCACTTAATGCGCTGCTCAGAGTTTCAAAGAATTCCCTGCCTCGCACATCAATCACGACGGCTATTTTTGGGGCGGTTCCTATCGCCATATCGCAAAGATTTGCCAAGAGCGCTGGCGGAAGGTTGTCCACTACATACCAGCCCAAATCTTCGAGCGCATGAGCAACAGTGGAACGACCTGCCCCACTCATTCCGGTGATTACTACGACTTTGCCGTTCACAAGGGTAAGTCTATCCGTCGATTTCACCAGTCCCTAGGTTGATGGTCTGTCCCACCGACCCGGGCTCCCCTTGTAACGAAGCGATGATCACGGCCGCAATCTTCTCGCCAATGCCGGGGATGGCTGCTACTTCGGTGATGGTCGCTTTGCGGATCGCGGCGACAGACCCAAATCTATCTAGAAGTGCCCGCCTGCGGACCTCGCCAAGTAATGGGATCTCATCAAGAAGTGATTCCAGCATCACCGCAGAGCGTTTTGAACGATGAAAATTGATCGCAAATCTATGAGCTTCATCCCGCACCCGCTGAAGCAGGTACAACCCTTCGCTATGTCGAGGCAAGATAATTGGGTCGGAGTTATTAGGCAGCCACACCTCCTCCAATCGTTTTGCGAGGCCCACCAAAGGGATATTTTCGAGCCCTAACGAGAGCAACGCTTGGTAAGCGGCATTTACTTGCGGAGCGCCACCATCGACAACAATGAGTTGCGGCGGATATGCAAACTTAGGTCTTGCGCCGCCAAGAATCCTTATTTCATTCATGTCGATAACACGTTCTGCGAGATAACGCTTGAGCCGCCTGGTTAATACATGGTTCATGGCTCGCGTATCGTCAAATCCTGCTTCATCATCAATCGCAAAACGTCGATAATCAGACTTTTTCGGCTGCCCATCCTCAAAGACGACCATAGAAGCAACCATATGTTTGCCCTGGATATTGGAGATATCAAAACACTCGATTCGAAGTGGAAGCTCCGGTAGTGAGAGCGCACTATGTATCTCTTCGAGGGCTTTTCCAACAACAGCCGTATCATTTGACCGCTTACTGAGATATTGAATCAATGCTTGCTGTGCATTTCGTTGGACGGTGCGAAGCATCTCATATTTTTCACCGCGTTGCGGTACAACTACGTTCACTCGATGTCCAGCTACTGCCGTCAACCATTGTGACACCGTTTCGATATCCATCGGCTCTCGATCGACCAAAACCTCATTCGGGATTTTGGAGTCGATATAGATTTTTGCTAGCGCTGCTGCAATCACATCTTCGCCCTCTAAGACATCTGCCAAATCTATAATCCACGCTCTTGAGGCGATAATTCTGCCGGCGCGAATTGAAAATAGCGAGGCGGCGGCATGGGTAATTTCCTCGTGTAGTGCAATTAAATCCGCCGAGAAATTATTATTGAGAGCGGTTTCAGTGAACTCAGTGGTTTTGCCGAGTGCTTCAAGTTGATCGCGCAACTTTGCTGCCAGCTCGTACTCCTCATTGTCAGCCGCCCGCTCCATATCAAGCTGCAGAGATTCTGCGATATCAGTGGGGTTGCGGTCTAAATATGTCACCAAATTCTGTGCCAGCGCCGAATGCTCTTCTTCAGTTATCCAGCCAACACAGGGTGCTGAACACTTACCGATATCACCCAGAAGACATTGCCGTTTGGTCGCAACGGCTCGATTGAAATTAGATTGACTACAAGCTCGAACCGGAAAAATCCTTTGTAGGACTTCTACGGTCCCACGTAGCGCCCAGGTGTTTGTGAACGGACCGAAATATCGATTTCCCTTAATATGTTTTTGACGAGAAACGAAGAGGCGCGGATATTTTTCGGAGAGCGATACCGCCAGATAGGGATAGGTTTTATCGTCCTTAAACTGCACGTTAAATTGTGGATTCTCAGATTTGATCCAGGTAAATTCCAGCGCTAACGCTTCAATTTCCGACCCGACTATCGTCCAATCGACGCGCACCGCCGTATGCACCATCCGAAAAGTTTTTGTAGCCAAATTCGACCCAAAATATGAATTCAATCTATTTTTAAGGTTCTTTGCCTTGCCTACATAAATAACGCGATCGTTGTGATCGTAGAAACGGTAGACGCCTGGTTCCGTGGGAATATTTTGCGGGCGATACTCCGCTGGATTCGACACGATTACTTAAGAACTTCCGCCAAGAATTTGCCGGTATAACTTGCTGCAATCTTCGCGACAGATTCGGGAGTTCCCTCTGCAATCACAGTTCC
>CAIYQS010000075.1 GCA_903928395.1 uncultured Actinomycetes bacterium
GGGCGGAAATTCTTCCAGGTGATGGCTTAAGTCACCCGAGGCGGTCAGAAATGGTGGCTTGCGATATTCATCCCCGCAGTCACCTGGGATCGGATCCAGTGTAGAAATTACCGCAGCAATCTTTTCCTTTTGCGAAGTGCTTAGTTCAAAAGTAAAAAGCGAGGTCGTATCTTCAACGTGCGTATTTTCACCAAGACGCGCACCAACAATTACAGCGCCGACCGCTTTCTGCGCAAGTTGATACTTGCTCGCGATTGTCGCAATCGATCGATCGGTTTCTTTAGAAACTTCATCCAGCACTTGAAGCACGTTTTGGAATTTGCTCCAGCCCCCCGCTGCATCAATAAAACGCTTGTATTTCATGAGCGACCAATTCGACAATTCTTTTGAGGTTGGTTCTGGTTTGCCCAACCATTTATGTGAGATAAATCCACCGCAGAGCGTTCCGTACGCCAAAATTGCGATGCCGTTCTCGGCGCAAAAATCCGCCATCTGTCCGGATCCGCGCTGATCAATCAGCGAGTACGAAATTTGATTTGAGACCAGATCCACGCCAGAGCTTTTAGCGATTCGTAAGTGCGCGGTATCGAAATTTGTGGTTCCCAGAGCTCCTATGAGCCCCTCTTCTACTAACTCTTGGAGGTAGAGCAAAGTATCCAGCCAGAAGGGATTGGCAAAGTTCCACGAGTGATATTGCAGTAAATCAACCCTCGTCGTCTGTAACCGTTCCAACCGCTCATTGATAGCAACTCGGACTTTCTCTCTGGTAACAGGTCCGGGCTTTGGAACCCATTTGGTAAGGAGCTGAACTTCTTTGCCAAGCGGGGAGTGGGATTTAAAGTAGCCTGCAATTAATTCGGCTGAGCCATAGTGATCGGCCATATCAAACGTTGTAAGCCCATGCTCAACGTAATTCGCCATGAACAGTGAAGTCGCGGCAGGATCCAGCGTTACGCCATCTTTCTCCATATCGGCAATCTGCCAGAGCCCCGTGATGGCACGAGAAATTTCTAGATCTGGTGTGAGCTGATATCGATTAACGCTCATCGAACGAGGGAACCACCCTGATACACGCTGGTGATATTTCGCAGCGCATCTAGATTCTTTAAAGGATTTTCGGTCACCGTTATAAAGTCACCGTGATAGTTGGGAGCAACTTGTCCTAACGTATCTGATTGTTTCAGGAGTGCTGCAGCAATAGTTGATATCGAACCCAGGGTTTGCAATGGAGTAAGTCCGGCGCCGTGCATCAAAAACATTTCATGGAGCGCGGCAGGCAATCCATCCACCATATCTCCAGGTGGATAGTCAGTGCCGTTGACCATTGGAATATTGGCACTGATTGCGCGCTTCACGCTTACCAAATGTTGATCGCTCGCCTTCAGCGCATTTTGGATCGAGTGTTCCTCAAATCCATTTTTGCGCATCCAGGATTCTGATCGCGTGACGCATAAGGTTGGTGTGACAAACGCGCCATGCGAAGCCAAGGACTGTGCCGTTGTCTCATCCAAGTTATAAATGTGTTCAAAACTTCTGACACCTTGTCGCAGCGCCTGCGCGATCGCACCTGATTCACCAGAATGTGCAACGACGTAAGCATCATGTTCGTGAGCCGCTTTTACTGCCCCCGCGATTTCTTCATCGCTCATCTCAGGAATATCTGGGCTTTCACCAGCGTGCGCCAGACCGCCGTTGATAAAGATTTTAATGTGATCGGCGCCGGCTTCAAGCTCGCCAATGGCTGCTTGGTAGAAACCTTCAAAGCCTTCCGCGTATGAACAGGCCGCGCCGGAGCCGTGCCCTTGCGGCCGCGAAATTGCGCGCCCGGCACCAAATATCCGCGGTCCTTTGCTCCAACCCCGTTGGATTGCTCGCCGAAGCAGTAAATCCGCCTGATTTTGTTCGTGGACACATCTGATCGTCGTAATTCCAGCCAACAAGGCATCGCGTGCCCGTTGCCCCGAACGATAAGCGGTGAGCGCCGGGTTCTCGTTTTCATCGGTCTGACTAAAGGGAAAGACGACAGACAGATGGGTATGGCAAGAAATAATTCCCGGCAGCACAAATTGCCCGTTCAGATCCGTTGAGTGTTCGCTTGCTGCAGGAGCGTCCAGTTGGATTCGAGTGATGATGCCATCAACAATTTCAAAGTGCCGATTTTGATGAATCTCACCGGAGGTGACATCCACGATATGAGCATTACTAAACCACATGCGCAGATCCCTTCTCCTTCAATTCATTATTGAGAAGACAGGAACTTATCCTATTTTGGGTAACGGCCATCTTCGGTTCCATCACGCTGCATTCTGCAATCGCCAGCGGACAACGCGTATGAAAACGGCAACCGCTCGGCGGCATTCGTGGATCAGGAACATCTCCCGGAAGTTCAAGCGGCAGGAATCCTTTTCCATCTGGTTTTGGAATTGCTTGGATCAACGCCTTTGTGTACGGATGGCGTGGGTCATCCCAAATTTCATGCGTATTTGCGATTTCTACCATCTTGCCTAAGTACATGACGGCGGTGCGATCTGAAATTTGCCGAACAACCGAGAGATCATGAGATATAAAGATCATACTCATCCCGAGTTCTGCAACAAGTTCCACCAAGAGATTCGCGACTTGTGCTTGCGCGGATGCATCGAGTGCACTGATCGGTTCATCGGCGATAATGACTTCGGGTTGCAAGGTGAGCGCACGCGCAATCGCGATACGTTGCCGCTGTCCGCCGCTAAATTGATGCGTGTATTTAGTGAGCGTGCTGCGCGATAAGCCAACTCGCTCCAGAAGTTTTGCGCTACTTTCCCGCGCTTCCTCTGCATCTACTCCGTAATTAACAAGACCGTCGATCAGTTGGTCGCCAATCTTCCGTCGCGGATTGAGGGATGAATATGGATCTTGAAATATCAGCTGTAATTTGAGGAGTTCGCGGGACCTCACGGATCTGTTTAAAGGTGCGACGGGAGTTCCGTTAAAACGAATTTCGCCAGCCGAGGTAGGCAAGATTCCAACCGCGGCTTTGCCGAGTGTGGATTTACCGCAGCCCGATTCGCCAACAAGTCCCAGAATTTCGCCACGATTGAGCGTGAGATCGACTCCCGCAACGGCCGTCAGTTTTGTGCGATCTGCCCGCTTATATGTGACGCTGACGTTGTTCAGGGTCAGGATCGGTTCAGCGTTGCTCATGCTTCAACCTCCTGCCTATCTTGCTTTGCGTAAGGATCAACCGCACAGAAGAACTTGTGATCATCTTTCAGGAACGTTGGCGCAATCTCTTTGCCGGAACAGCGCGCTTCGGTAAACGAACACCGTTCGGCGAACGCACATCCGATTGGTTGTTTGCCAAGTTCTGGTGGGAAGCCGGCGATTGACTTGAGTAATTTTTCATCGGACTCTGGTTGTGGAAGTGAATCAAGCAGACCCTGGGTATATGGGTGACGTGGGCGCTGCAAAATAGTTGAAGTTAATCCGGACTCCACTTCGCGGCCCGCATACAAAACCAAGAGTTTGTTCGTGATCGAAGAGAGCACTCCCAAATCATGGGTAATAAAAATAATTGAAAGATGATGTTCTTCGCGCAGTCGATTGAGCAGCGTCAGGATGCCAGCTTGCACCGTTACATCCAACGCCGTTGAAGGTTCATCTGCTAAAAGCAATTTTGGTTTGCAAGCAAGAGCCATCGCGATACAAATTCGTTGCCGCATTCCGCCAGAGAATTGGCTTGCGTAGGATGCGAGCGCTTTTTTAGGATCTGGAATTCTTACATCGATGAGCAACTCTTCAGCATCGATCACCGCTTGCTTTTCGGAAATACCTAAGTGGGTGATCATGTGTTCGGTCATCTGCGTTTTGATGCTTAACATCGGGTGCAACGAAGTCATTGGATCTTGGAAGACCATCGCGATGTTGTTACCGCGGATTTGCTGCCATTGCTTGTTTGTCCGACCAACAAGTTCTTGGCCATCAAATTTTGCCGAACCAGTCACCTTCGCATGTTGGGGTAGTAACCCCAGCAAGGTGAGCGCGGTCATGGTTTTGCCGCTGCCACTTTCTCCTGCGATACCCAAAATTTCACCGGTATCTAAGGTGAAGGACAGTCGATCGACCGCCGTGGCAAAGCCGGTTTTGGTCTGCAGTTGAACGCTCAGGTTATTAACCTCTAGAAGGGCCATCGCTACTCCCGCAACGCTTTCGCGGTTCTAGGATCCAAGATGTCGCGCAGCGCGTCACCCAGGAAGTTAAAGGCGAGGACCGCGGTCAGGATTGCCAGGCCCGGGAAGACCGCTATCCACCACTTATCGAAGTTATTGGCACCGGCCGAAACCATGGCGCCCCATTCGGCTGAAGGTGGCCGCGCTCCGAGCCCAAGGAAAGAAAGGCCAGACAAGAGCAGCATGCCGTTTCCGGCTTCTAGCGCCGCCAAAACGAAGACCGGTCCAGAGATATTTGGCCGCAAGTCAACGAAGAGCGCTCTGGTGGTAGAGGCCCCGAGCAGACGGCTAGAGGTGACGTAGTCTGCGTTTTTGCTAGAGAGAATCAATCCTCGAACCAATCGGGCGTAGGTTGGCCATGCCACAAGGACGACGGCAAAGACCGCGTTTCGGAGTTCAGCTCCCAGTGCTGCGGCTACTGCCATCGCCAAGATAATTCCTGGGAAGGCAAGGACGACATCGGTCAGCCTCATTAGCGCCGCGTCCACCCATCCGCCGAAGTAACCCGCAATTGCGCCAATGATCGTTCCCACGATCATCGCCAAAATTACCAACATGATCGATAGCGGAAGTGTGATGCGGGCTCCATAAACAACACGGCTCAAGATGTCACGGCCCACCGAATCCGTTCCAAACCAGTTGTGCGCGTTAGGGGGTAACAACTCTTTGTAATTTTGGGCAATCGGATTTGATGGCGCGATCAACGGAGCAAAGATTGCGACCAGCACCCAGATCACAAGAATGGTTACACCGATTACCGCCAACGGCTGGCGCCAAGGGGAGTCAGGATTCTTTTTCATCCGTGCCTCAAACTTGGATCAATGAATCGGTAAGCGATATCGACAAGCAGATTCATGGTGATGAAAATTCCGGCGACGACGATGCTTACTCCCATAATTCCGGGGAGGTCTAGCCCAATAGAACTTCGATAGGCGTACTGACCAATACCGGGCCACGAGAAAACATTTTCGACTAAAACCGATCCTGCTAACAAATTTCCAAAGGCAACGCCAGCAACAGTGACGATAGAGAGCAAGGCTGGCCGTAATACGTGACGCCTGATTACCAATGATTCAGGAAGTCCTTTTGCGCGCGCGGCACGGACATAATCATTATTGAGAATTTCAAGGATGGAGGCGCGCGTAAAACGAGTGAGAACCGCAATCGTATAAATAGCCAACACAATCGCGGGCAGCATGATGTGTCTTAAAGCCTGCCAGGCTAGCGCAAATTGCCCATGCAAAACCGCATCCACGGTATACATCCCGGTGATAGTCGATGGGGCATCGACACCAGGATCTAATCGTCCGTTAGAAGGGAACCAAGAAAGTTTGAAGTAGAAGACATAGAAAAAGACCAATGACAACCAGAAAGTTGGAACTGAAACTCCGGTCAATGTAATAAATCTGATTACCTGGTCGGGCCAACGGTTTCTGGTGACCGCGGCGATGATTCCAAAGAGCAATCCAAAAATAAGTGAGAAGAAAATAGCAACGGTTGCAAGCTCTAGTGTGGCTGGAAAATACTCTGCCAAATCTGTCGAAACTGCTCGGCGTGATTGCTGTGACTGACCGAGGTCGCCGTGAAGCAAATGATTGAGATAAATGATGTACTGCTCTGGAACCGGTTTATCCAGCCCGTACTTTGCGCGCCAAGCAGCAACGATGGTGGGATCGCTCATTGCGCTCTGTCCGAGGTTTAGCGCAGCAGGATCACCAGGAACTAATTGCGTGACCGAAAATGAAATAAAGGTGATTCCAAGCATGAGGAGAAGGCCGATGGCGATCCGCCTGACAACAAAATTTCCCAATGGATTGCGTCGCAGCCCACCAGATTTCTCTGATGGGCTGCGACGGCGAATCAACTCTTTCTTGTTAATAACAGATCCTTACTTGAGTTCTGTTAAGTTAACTTTCCAGATTGGGTTCGATGCAATTCCAATAACACTCTTGGTAGATACCAAGATAGATGGAGATTGAATCAAAGGAACGAATGGTGAGTTCTGATTAAGGTCAAGTTGGAATTGACGATACAGAGCAGCACGCTTCGCTGGATTGGATTCGATAGCAACCTGGTTGATGACCTTTGAGACTGCAGCATCAGTTGTCCAGCCGGCACGAAGACCAACCTTCTCGCTAGGACCGAAGTTCTGGCTGTAGTTGCTTGAGTCAGGCCAGTCTGGACCCCAGAACCAAAGTCCCATGGTGTCAGTTCCGTTGCGATACGTGGTGAGCGCATCTCCAACTGGTGTTGGCTCCAACTTGAGGTTGATGCCGACGGCAGCTAGTTGCGATGAAATAACGGTTGCGAAGTCATCAAAGGAGATACCTTCCCAAGCGCCGCCACCCCAATAGCGAAGGCCAATTGGCTCGCCCTTATAAGCCGTTTTAGCAAGATCAGCCTTTGCAAGCGCGATGTTCTGCTTGGTCGCATCTGCTGGCTTGAGTGCTCCTTGGAACGCTGATGGAATAATTCCAGCAGCTTGAATTGCGCCCTTTCCTGCAAATGCCGTTAGCGCCTTGTAATCAAGGGCATAACGAACAGCGTTCTGGAAGTTTGGATCAGATGTAATCGCAGAAATCGTTGGATTAGCATTTGAATACAAGAACCAAACTGTTGTGCTTACGCCAGCAGTTACGTTAACTCCGGTGAGGCTATCTACTTGCTTAGGTGAAAGGTCGATAGCGATATTTGCAACACCTTTTTGAACATCAAGCGCTTGAACTGCCTGAGTCACGTTGCGAATAACGATCTTTGAGTATGCAGGCTTAGGACCCCAGTACTTAGGGTTTGCAACCAAATCAACTTCGGTTGTAAGGCTGAACTTAGAGAGCATGTATGGACCGCTACCAGCAGAGGTGGTATTAAGGAAGGTTTCTGCCTTGTCCTTAGTGGCAGCGCCAACAAGTGAATAGCCACCATGAGCAGCCACAACTTTGCTGTTAACAACACCAAACTCAGGACCTGCAACCTTCACTGGTACAGCGGTGTCAGGCTGATTAGCTGTGATAACCACTGTGTATGGATCTGTTGCAGTAGCAGTGAGACCGTCCATCAAGGAAGAGGGATTTCCTTGGATGTTCTTTAAGCGATCGAGGGAGTACACAACGTCAGCTGATGTGAGCTTTGTGCCATCCGAGAAACGAGCGCTCTTACGTAATTTAAAGGTATAAACAGTTGAGTCAGCATTTGCCGTGTATGACAAAGCCAATGATGGAACTGGACGCGATGCGTCGGCTCCCTTGAAGGTCAACAAGGTGTCGTAGATGGCGCGGTCCATCATGTTTCCGCCATCTTCAAATTCCCGTTGTGGATCTAATGTTTTGTGATTGAACTGAGAATCAATCACGAGAATTTTGTCAGAAGCAGCGTTGCTTGAGGTGGTTTGCAGGATCAAGGAGGAGGAGACAAGTGCTACCGCGCCGGCTACGCTGCGAAGCGACTCCCACCTAGTTTAATTTTTCCCAATTAATTTCTCCATTTCGCTAGCTGCCCAAATTATTGGACTGCGGGTATGGTAAACGGGAGGTAGGTCGAAGGCAACATGAAGTCGGCTTTATCTCAAAAGGGTTATAGAGCCAGCTTGTCCTCGTGGTTATGAAAGACCTTCCACTCACTTCCCTCGCGCCGCCAGACCGCGGTATTGCGAATGAATTCATCGTGCTCGCCATTGAGCGTTCGAACGTGGAGTTCATAGCGCGCAATCGCGAGGTCACCGTGAACGGTGATGACCGGTTTGATGTTGTCGATCCCTAATATTTCGGGACCGCTTCCATCAGTTGGCCGTCGATCACGGAGCTGGTTGAGGCCAACGAGCGTGTACACCAAGTCGCGCTCCTCAGAATCCCACAATGTGACATCATCACTTATGAACGAGTCCGCTAGCGGGCGATTCTTCGCCATAAATGCATCCAGCATTTTGCGGACGTTCTCCCAGACGATTTGAGCATCGATCTGGTCATTCACGCCTATTACTTGGTTGATATCACCCGGATCATTCAACAATTCGAAGCGCAAGAGCGAAATCGGGACGTTTCCGTTTAGCCAGAGGTAATCGTGGAATGCACGCAATGAAAAATCCTTGCCTTGATCACGAATCGCATCGGCCATCAAATTAATGATCTGTGTCTTACCAATTTGATAGGTCATACCTTGCCCCGGGAAGCCAGCAAAGAAGACCGCCTCTTCACGCGCGGTTTCTAGGTCCATGGGAACTTTGTTCGCCAAGTATTGCGTCGCGGTTTCGATATCCATCTGACCAGTGGCAAGCGAAACATCGATAATGACTCGCAACGCGCGAAGTCGCATGAAGTTATACATCAGGGTCTGGGAATGCGGCCTGTCCGCAAAGAGCCCAGCAGCAAGCATCAACTCCTCATTGTAAAAAGCGATGCCTTCATTAACCCCAGAGTCGTAGTAATGGCGACGAATCGGCCGCGGATTGCGCCAAGAAATAGCCAACTGCTTGTAATGCGCTCCTTCATGGACGATTCCCGCACGCGGATCCCGCGCGTTGGCGGCATAGAAATATGGCATCTCTGGATGTGGCGCCGGAACGTAACTGACACCATCAACATCAAGTCTGGAGGGTCCAGTTAAATCGTCGGTGACGCCAAGCCAACGGATCGGCTCCAAATACTTAGGGCGTGGGGCATTGAGGTACCGACCGAGGTTTGCGGGCTGGGTCAGCAGGTTTTGGGCCTCATAGAAGTCACGCACCTCTTCCTCGAGCCTTCCCTCATCAGCGCTTTGGGCCGCTGCAGAATCTGGCAGGGCCGGTAGTGGGACGTCGGAGTAACGGTTGGCAGTCACAGTCTCCAGGAAGATCGCCCGCTCAAATTCGATATTGCCAATATCAATCAATTCCTTGCGCGTGAGGGGATTGAGCGCAACATTGCAGAGGAACCAGTTAAATCCAGCTTCACCGATCGCTTTAAACGCCGGAAAATTGGGCAACTCAACTATCAGCCACTCTCTAAAGCTATTGAGTTCATTTCCAGCGACTTCGACTTCGTCCAAGAAATCACTCGCCTGTTCTGCGCCTACGTAAGAGAGTAGATGGGTTCCAACCTCAAAGAGCTGTTCCCTGATTGCGCTCAATTGTTCGATAGCGTCAATGGCGAGCTCTTTGTGAGCGTAATTGACCAAGTTGACCCGGGCATCCTGGAGGGTCTTTGCAAAACTTTTTAGAACCCTTCGCACATTAGAAATAGTTTGTGCATCGATAGCTTGTGGTAACAAGTAGTCAAAGACCACCCCGATCGTTTGATCAATATAAAACCCAGGTTGCCTGCGCCAGATTTCTAGATAATCAAGTTCCCACTTAACCCGTGATATCGCCGAATGAAGCAGGCAATGATCAACCCAGTCCGCTGGCGACAAACTCTTATCAATACTCGTGAAGGAAAAAATCTCTTTTAATTCCGCTTCAAATCCGGCTAGCTCGTTTTGGTAGCGCGCGACATCGGCCGATGACCACTGCGGTACCCAATCGGTTGGTCGTTCTATGCGCGGAATATCGTCATGCGACCTTGGTTGTTGCGCGGCTCTCCAGGTCCAGAATTTTTCACTCAGGAGTTCGATACTTGTCTTTTCAGCCATGGCCGAACTCTACGACCTGTCCACTAATCTAAGTAACATGACTCTAGAGCTACTTGGCGCTCTGATGGTTGCCGGACTAGCCGGACCAGTCCTTCGCTTGCCAATGCGATGGGGAGTACCGGTCGCGGTCGGTGAATTATTAATTGGGGTCATTTTTGGCGACAGTGGATTCCATAAAATTCCTTATCAAGACCCATCGCTCAAGTTGTTGGCCACTGTTGGTTTTGCACTTTTGATGTTCACCGCCGGAAGCCATATCAATTATCGAACGTTGACAAAAAACTCCTTTAAAAAAGCCTTCTGGATCCTCCTCTGCAATTTTGCTTTAGCCATAATTGTTGGATTAGCAATTGACCACATCGTGCACTTTTCCAATTGGAAGTTATTAGCGGTTATCTCGTTCTCAAGTTCAGCAGCACTAGTAATCCCGTTAGTTGAAAATATCGCCCCCTCAGATTCGCTGAGCATCCTGATCACTCAAGTAACCCTCGCCGACGCCGTGGCCTTTGTAATCTTGCCCTTCTTTACGCAAAAGAGCGACCAAGTGCAAGCAACCTACGGGGCACTGATAGTTCTCCTAGCTTCAATAATCATTTATTTTGCCCTAACCTATGCAAAGACAAAAGGCTGGTTAACCGCTACACATTTAAAGTCAAAGACCGAGCGGTTGGGCTTAGAACTGCGCATCAGCATGGCGCTGCTCCTGCTGGTATCTGCTTTGGCGGTGCATTTTCACGCTTCGGTCATGATTGCCGGATTTACCCTGGGTGTGGCGATCGCCAGCGTCGGCGTTCCACGCAGACTAGCAAGACAACTCTTTGCAGTGAGTGACGGATTCTTTGCACCTATCTATTTTGTTTGGCTTGGTGCATCAATCAACATCAGGCAAACTTTTCATTCCAAGGATGCGATCCTGTTGGCTGTTTTACTTTGCATTGGAGCATTAGTCGCGCATACTCCCTCGATCCTATTCAATCAACCTAAACGCAATATCCTATTTTCTAGCGCACAATTAGGAATTCCTGCAGCTGCCGTCACGCTTGGCACAAGCAATGGATTATTAACGTCAGCACAATCTGGCGCGATCATGATGAGCGCGCTCGTAACAATTTTATTTACAATATAAATAAAAAGAATATAACTTTCTAAACGATGTAAATATCGTTACCGATTTGCGCAACTTTGTATGCAGGGAGTGGTAACGGTGCAGGACCTTGTTCAACCGCACCTGTTTGGGCGTTATACACAGAACCATGACATGGGCACGCAAGTTGCTTCCCTGACTCACCGACTGTGCATCCCTGGTGGGTGCAGATAGCTGAGTGTGCAATTACTACATTGCCTGCAAGATACAAAGCAATAAATTTCAATTGCCCCGTTAAATCCTTTGCCGACACAACTTTTGATTGTCCATCTGTTAACTCCGAAAGGTGTGCAACCAAGTAACCCGACACTTTAGAAGGTGTCGGTGCAGGTGCAGGTGAACTTGAAGTTTTAGCAGGTGCAGGCGGAGTATGGCTTGGCGTCGCGGCTGGAGTAGCCGGAGCTGGTGCCGCAGAGCTTGGAGTTGGATGAATCAAAATCGGTGGCTTTGCAGGGGCGAGTACAGACCAAGCTAATTTCCCTTTTGATTTTGTGCACACGTAGTTCTTACCTTTGAATATTATTTTCTGTCCGGCTCTTGAGCAGACTGCGGTGGGACCTTGTGCAAAGGCCTTAAATGGAAGGAAGGAAACCAGAAGTGCCGATCCGGCTCCAATAATAAAACTACGACGCTTGGGCGTGAACTCAGTCATTGGCGCAATTTACCTTGATAACTTCAGAATGGCATTAGGAAGATCACATCAACGCAAAAAAATACCCTCTCCACAATGTAGAGAGGGTATTTATGAATTAATTATTTCTTGATCGTGATTGTGACCGTCTTTGTTACTCCGCCAGATTTGTAGGTAATCACATACTTACCAGGCTTTGTAAATCCGAGTGCCTTTGTGTCCAAAACACCCTTGGCGTTTGTTGTTAAAGGAGGCAACTTAACCGTCTTGCCACCAATAACGACGGAGGAAGTTACAGTTGCTCCCGCCTTGAATCCAGCTAAAGTCACGTCGAGTGGCTTAGAGACCGTAGCGGTAAATGATACTTTTGTCTCATTGGCCCTAACTGTCTCTTTTTGTGGAGCTTTATATGTGCCGATATTAAGACCGTCGCTATTGAAGACTGGTTTTAAAACTGGTGGATATGTCGCCGCGATTGCTGACGAAACCACAGACAAGGAAAGTGCCGCAGTGGCACCGAGGATGACGACTGATGCAATATTCTTTCTCATGGCAGGACAATAGACCCTAAAGGTGCAAATTGGAAATATTTATTCGCCTCCTAAGCGTGAATCTTTAATGACAGTCATCCTGGATTAGCAAGTTCTCAGGATTTACCAAGGGTTGTTTTACGTAAGAAATCGATCCTGTACCCCCAGAAAAAAGCACCGTGAAGGTTTCTGAGGTTTTTGGAGCCAAGTCAACGTGAAAAAGTGCAATTGGGTGATCCCTTTCCGTTGGCAGGTCGGGCGTAGCCTGGCTAGAGTCACTACGGAGGGCATTTTCTACATGGGCGCCTGTAGGCCCATAGATCAGGACAGAAAACCCATCTCGCCCATTTGCCCCGTGCGGGAGATTGAGGTCCAGACGACCAACCACATAATCAGTTAGTCCCTTAGTGGTGGCCAGAGTGTTGGTGATCGTTTCCGTGACTCGAGTCGTAGGAACTTTGCAAGAGAGAGATTGGATTTTCGTCTGTTTTGTTAAATACTAATCCAACTTATTTCCGGAAGTATTTACGATGACAACGCGGTATTCGTTATCGGGAGCCTCACTAACCACTCCGCTGACCAAGGTTGGCGCAATCACAGCTTGATCACCAGCATCAGACAAACTCAACAGGATTCGATTATCAAGTAGCGGCGTTTGCAACTGCCGAGCAAGATTGAGCTTTGAATAATTACCATTCATTAATTTTTGAATGACTGCCTTCATAACATCTACAAGGTACTGCTTGCGTGCAAGATTGTCAGAGGCGAATCGTTGGTAAGCAGTCGAGAGCGTCTTGGAAACAACATTTGTGGAGTCGATAACTTCACCTGAAGCGAGCGTCACCGGGCCGATTGCCTTGAGCACTGAACTCAAAGCCTCAGGATCCGTCGCAATTACGCCATCTAATTTCTCTTTGAATTGCTTTTGCCAGAGCGCCGTGTAAATCTGAGCAGCATATGGAAAATGTGGAGATAAATTGGAGTTCTGCCAGATTGCAGGATCACTACCCCAAAGATTGTTGTATTCAGTGGGCATCGCAATCGGGATCTGGTCGAGCGACTTAAGTCCTACGTTTGAACCCTGCCGCAGAACCGTGACGGCTCCGTGGTAAACCTGAATTTCTGCATATGCTCCTATGATGCCACCAGTACCCCGTGACTCCGCAGAATTCTGGAAGACAAGCAGATATTTTTTCGGAGACTGCGATCCCATCATGCTAGGCGCTACTTTTACAAGTTGCAATGCCAAAACGATTTCGCTCTGCGCATCTTTCAAAAAGTGAATCGTGAGTGGTCGCCAAAAAGGGTTGGTAAGCGTTGAATTCAAATCAACGATGCTCTTATCAATCTTGGCGGTCTCGCGGTTTTCGTAATTGACTGTCGCTCCACGCTTTATTTCACTAACCAGCGACTTGACCTGACCCTTAAGGATTATTGCTTGGTACCCGACGATTCCTGCTGACACAAAATAGTAGGCGGCGATTGTGAGTAGAGCGGCAAGGATATATTTGAAAATTCGTTTCATTTCAGCTGAATATCAGGCTAAGCCGCGGGATACACTCGAGATTCTGCCATTCATAACGCAAAATCA
>CAIYQS010000076.1 GCA_903928395.1 uncultured Actinomycetes bacterium
AATCCAGTTCCCAATTCGTTTGAACAGCCCACCCGTTTCGGGAATCGATTGGTTCCAATCGGGCTCAATCCAAATCACAGTACTTTGGTCGTCACGGCTGTGACGAAACAACTCTTCTAGCTGCGGTTGAGCCTCCGACCATTTTTCTGAAGCATGGAGAAAGTCAGAAAAGTTGGCCAGTAGGATTATTTTTGCACCACAATGCTGTCCAGTTAGAGTCATTTCTCTAATTAAATCAGTATTACTATACTTATCGAGTACATTCCAAGGAAGAAATTGTTCTTTAACAAATATCGCTTGGGACTCAAGCTGACTCTTTACGACATTAAATGCGTCCCTGGCGTGAACACGCGCACGTTCGGCTAGCTCGCCTCCAACAAGAATAATTTCGAGGGGTTCACGTGGAACTACCCCATGCTGACGCAATTCCGCTAAAGTGGTCAGAATTGAAAGACTAGCCGCTCCCGACCCACATGGAATATCCGTAAGTGCGACCCGGCCACCTGAAAAAATGCGCGCAAACGCATCAGCAACCTCAGGTAGATGCTCAAGAGGGTCAAGAATAGCAAGCTCCACACGCGCTGCCGAGCCGGGAAAGCTCCAAGTGAGGTGGTCGTCTGTCGATTGTAAATCCCCGCCCCCAGTAGGACCCTTTGCTGGCCGGGGTTTGTTTGCCTTCTCGATCAAACTATTCCTCTCAAGGACAGAACGCCACGAAAAAACAAGTTGCGGTGGTAAGCAAAGAAACTGATCTTCCCTAAGCCACAGAGATTCGGGGATATCTTCGGGATGAATGAGTCTGATCCGGGACATTTAGTTCGTTTGGAATGAAGTCAGCCCCGCGAGCACCAGAAGCATAAAACAATCAGTTTGCGCAGCAGAGATACTCGCGAGAAAAGTTCTATTTTCTCCCGCATAAGCATCGAAACATAAAAAATATCGTTGCTTGGCCATTTTATGGGTTGTGGTGGCTTGAATTATTGCCCACCGAAGATAGAGTGTCGGTTCGATTTACTGGGACATTCTCATGCGCTTTATAGAAAAAGGACAGGGTCGCTGGTGGGTGGTTTCGGTTTAGGTCCTCGTGACTTTCGCATGCCACTCGCCCCAGAATCTCCACCTTGCCTCCCATGTTCCTCTTGGTAGCGCTGGAGGTTGAGGGCGAGAAGGCGGTTGAGGACCTTGCGTCGGGCGTGTTCATTCAGTGTATAGCGCTCGCCCTGCTTAATGACATGAAATCCGTGACCCAAGTCCATATCGGTCCAGCCATAGGCGGATGCGACGGCTTGATCAAGCTCGACATGCAAAGCCCGGAGCCCGGCGATGTCCGCCGATTTTTCTCTTTGATCGTGAAAACGGTTGTAGGTGTTCGTGAGGCCTTCTTGGCGCGTCAGCATGATTCGTCGACGAAACTCGTGATACCGCTGACCGATTTCTGCTAAAGAGTCAGACGCTAAATGCAGAAATGGAAACGAGTCAAAGTAATCGGTAGAGGTATAACGAAGTGTTTCCCCAAGTGTCCCACTTCCACGTCGTACCCAGACGTCATGGAATGAACTCTGGAGGGGAGCGAACTGCGCCCAACCCTCTAAGTCAAATACATAAATTGTATCTTGAAACACCTGAGCGGAAGAAACCTGGATTGGGGCTACGAATTTAGTAATCCTAGCCATGACGAACACGAGTGGACGTGATCGAATCGCACGATAAAGTGCAGGTC
>CAIYQS010000077.1 GCA_903928395.1 uncultured Actinomycetes bacterium
AAGGCAGACGTGGATTCGGTGCTCTTTGGCACGGATAGTTTCTGGCAGGGCGTGGACGTGCCGGGCGAGGCCTTAAGTAATGTCATCATCACGCGGTTACCATTCGCGGTGCCGGATCATCCGCTCATCGAAGCGCGTATCGAGGCGATCGAAGCGCGTGGGGGAAATTCCTTCGGTGAATTTTCTTTGCCGGAAGCGATTCTAAAATTCCGTCAGGGTGTAGGTCGGCTGATTCGCACGAAGACCGACACGGGCATTGTGGTGGTGTTGGATAACCGCATTCTCACAAAGCAATATGGGCAGGCGTTTCTGGACGCGCTGCCGAAGTGTCCGGTGGAGATTGTTTGAGCCAATTTGCCGGAGCGAAACGGCTAAGCTTATCTGTGACGACGTGTTTTGCGAACCGCTTAATCAATTTCTGACGCCGTATCACAAAAGCCTTGGGCGCGCTTCAAAAATACTAGCAAAAGACTGATGTCGGCCGGGGAGACGCCAGAGATGCGTGCCGCCTGACCGATGGTGGCTGGACGGATCTTCGTCAACTTCTGACGAGCTTCTAATCGCAGGCTTGGCAGTAAGTCGTAATTAAAAGTATGGGGAATCATTTTATCTTCTAGATTCTTATGCTTGGCCACTTCAAGCTCTTGACGACTGACGTAACCGGCATATTTAACCTTAACCTCAATTTGCTGAACTACTTCATCCGATAAAGATTCATTCTGATTTGGCAAATCTCGATAAGTTATTTCCGGTCGAGAAAGAATTTTCGCTAGCGTATTTTTTTCATAAAAAGTTTTATTTAAGCGAGATACCTCACTTTCAATCATCGCTTTTTTATCGAGAAATCGAGCGTGATTACGCTGAGGTAGCAAGCCAGTTTCCCATCCAATTTGACTCAACCGCATATCTGCATTGTCCTGGCGCAGCAATAGGCGATATTCAGCCCGAGATGTGAACATCCGGTAGGGTTCAGAAGTTCCCTTGGTCACCAGATCATCAATTAGGACTCCGATATATGCCTGATTACGTCGGAGGGTGATCATTGGCAATTCGCGCGCTTTGAGAGCAGCATTGATACCGGCAATCAGGCCTTGAGCTCCGGCTTCCTCGTAGCCTGATGTTCCATTGATTTGACCAGCCAGAAAAAGATTAGCGCAAACTTTTGTCTCCAGTGTTGTAAATAGTTGGGTTGGGAAGGCAAAATCATATTCCACCGCATAGGCCGGACGAAGTATCTCGGCATTTTCACAGCCAATTATTGTTCGCACCATTTCCACTTGCACATCAAATGGTAGGCTTGTAGAACAACCATTGACGTAAAATTCATCGGTTCCAATACCCTCCGGCTCCAAGAAAATTTGATGTTTATCTTTTTCAGAAAATTTTACAATTTTATCTTCAATCGAAGGACAATAGCGTGGACCGACCCCATCAATCTGGCCTGAATACATTGGAGATTTATGCAGGTTTTTTCGGATGATTTCAGCCGTTTTCTCGGTGGTGTAGGTGATATAGCAAGGCAGTTGGCCGTTGATTCGATCCAATATCGAACCTAGTGGATATTTTCCACCCGAAAGGCTCAAAGCTGGCTTTGGGACGTGGGATTGTTCCATGTGGAACAAATCATCTTTCCAAAATGAAAAATACGAAACCGGCTCATCGCCGGGTTGAATCTGCATTTTGTTAAAATCCAGTGAATTTCTCAGCAGTCGTGGTGGAGTGCCCGTTTTTAGTCGCCCCAGTTCAAGTCCTAACTCTTTTAACGAACTAGAGAGATTCATAGCTGCGGCATCACCAGCTCTGCCACCTGATTGCTGATTTGTCCCAATGTGCATTAAGCCACGCAAGAACGTCCCCGTGGTGATGATGATCGATTTTCCAATATA
>CAIYQS010000078.1 GCA_903928395.1 uncultured Actinomycetes bacterium
TTGCAAGTTTTGTGGAATGGCTTTCCGCTGAAAACTTTTGCATGCTGGGAGCTTCACGCTATGTTTCATCTAACGATGGGCTAATGTCAGTCGACGGCTCAGAAGTTGGGTTAATGCGCTACGGAGGGGCGTTTCAACCTGATTGCCTGATTCCGCAGCGGAACGTGAAGCCAGTCCGTGGGAGCAAATGGAGAGTGGAGTATGAGAAAGCGAGCGTGGAGGCTCCAGTAGTCTCAGCTGGGCCGCTCGAATGTATTTGCGTGATTGAGTTCGATGGTAAGGGACATCCCGTGGGCGAGTACCGTCTAGTCGGATTTCTGTTACCAGAAGTACAGTACCACTCACCATTCGACATTCCGATGCTGCGTAGACGAATAAAAGAGGTTGTTGGTGCGATCGGTGTATCAAACGGAAGTCATGGGGCGCGGGTACTTGCAGAGATTATCAATCGATATCCGAGAGACGAACTACTTGCCGAGACAGACACGAAAGTACTACGCCAGAACCTACTGACAATTATGGCGTTGCATGACCGACCTCGTGCGGGCATCCTTGTTCGTGTTGATCGTTTTGGTCGATTCGCTGTTTGCCAGGTGTTTGTACCTCGGCGCAGTTTCTCTGAAAAGACGGCCAAGCGAGTTTCAACGATCCTTGAACAGGCGTTTGGGGAGCCAATTCCTGAAATGACATCGCAGGTGACTGAGTCACCCTTGGTTCGGCTTTCGACACTAGTATTATTAAAAAATACTATTGATCTCAAAAAAGTTTTACGGGGTATGTAGTCGCAGCTGAGTAGTGCGATTCGGACGTGGGAAGATGAGGTCGAGCTAATAGTTCTCGAACAATGCGGTCCGACTGAGGGGCCGCTGGTATTTCCCCGCTGGATCAAGAGAACCCCCGCTGGATACAAGGACGCAGTGCAACCGAGTGTTGCGGCAAATGACTATGTGATAATCGACCGAATAGTCAAGGCTGGATCAGTATCAGTAGTTGTTCTCATTTCCGAAGCTCTTTCATCGCGTCCGGATAGTGTTGTATTGAAATTGTACGGTGACCGAGCACGATCACCAGTATCTCGAACTTTGCCGATATTTGAAAAATTTGGGCTTCAAATCGATGATCACCAGACTTTTGAATTTTCTGAGGATAACACTCCTAAGGGATGGATTGAGGTGTTTGCCCTTTCACCTGAATTAGGAACTCAGATGGCGAACCAAAGAGATTGCTGGAGCAGAATAGAGAAAGCAATTCAAAGCGTACTATGTGGGAATGCAGAAGTAGACGAGTTCTGTCGCTTAGTCATCGATGGAAAAATGACTGAGCGAGAAGTCAACATCTTTCGAGCTTACAGCCGATATTTGAAGCAAATTGGCCTTCCATTGAGAGGGCATCACGCAGCAGAGACTCTGTGCCGTCACGGCGAAGTGGCTTCTGGGTTACTTAAGTTATTCGAAGCAAAATTCGATCCGGAATTTGTGGGCAATCGAGAAGATGCGGTGTCAGTTCGGCTTGATGAACTCCATTCACACTGGGAAAAAGTCACACAAGCAGAAGATGATCGGATCCTCCGCAGTTTTCTAATGGTGATTGAGGCATCACTGCGGACAAATTTTTATCAACTTGATCGCTCAGGAATAGCAAAAGAATACATCTCCTTTAAGATAGATTCTGAGCGCATTGATGCGCTGCAGACCCCACGGCCTCACTATGAGGTATTTGTCTATTCTCAGCGAATGGAGGGAATTCATTTGCGTGGCGGACGCATATCCCGAGGGGGAATACGCTGGTCTGATCGGCCCGAGGATTTTCGTACGGAAATCCTCGGGCTTTTAAAAGCACAGATGGTAAAAAATGTTGTGATCGTTCCTGAGGGGGCTAAA
>CAIYQS010000079.1 GCA_903928395.1 uncultured Actinomycetes bacterium
GGTATGACAGATGATGCAGATATCCGCATCGCACAATCGATGATGGATTACATCTTCCGTCGCCTGGCGCTGGATTACCTCCCATTCGAATCTCGTTCTGCACTTGGTTTGTACACCGCATCAGAGCGCGCACGCGCTTTGGAGTCAGGTGAATACACCCAGGAAGAGGATTCACTCCCAAAAGCACCAGCTGCTCCTGCGGCAGCAACTGCGGTTGCAAGTAAGACGGCAGCAGATGTAAAGATCGAATCAAAGCCAGTCAATAATCTTGATGGTGTTGGTTCTTCGATGGAACTCTTCGAAAGGATGAGCGGGCAATCATCAGATGCACCACTCTGCATGACCTGCGGCACCAAGATGCGTATGGCTGGTTCATGCTTTGTCTGCGAAGGCTGCGGCAATACGTCGGGATGTTCTTGATCCATCGGAATAAATCCGTCACGCAGTAAGCAGTAAGTAAAAGAACCCCGGTCTAGTGGCCGGGATTCTTTTTTATGCCATTTATGGAATATCCACGGAGATTTGAGTGAAAAGATCTGAATAGTTCTCTTGTTGATTCTTGGTTGTATACCTGAAATTGACATCACTTTGATCTGGATTCGGAGCGAAGGGATCATTACTACCCCAGCCTCTGCTGTTGTGGGCGATGACCCAGAAAACAGACTCATGTCCTTTACTAACAACCACTACACCTGTCTTTTCTCCTAACTCAGCATCCATACTTCTTAGCTAGTGTCGAATTACAATTGAGTGTCAGATGAATTGTAGAAGGTAGCTTCAACTTCGAGATTTCGGTTGCACTCAGTGTGCGATAGTCATATTCGGCTTGATCTGGATTGATAGCGAGGGGATCGTTATCTCCCCAGCCATTTTTATTATGCGCGACCACCCATACGGGGTAATCCGGATAACCTTCAACAAAGAAATGATGAGTCCCGTTGGGATTTTGGATCCCGTGGGGATCTTGGGATCCTGGCTTAAGATTTCCATTGAATGAAGTGCCCTCAACTACCGCTACTAATTTCACTCTAGTTATGGGTACATCAGATTCAAAATCATAGGAATAGTAGATGGCGTATTCATCTACGTTTTCGGTTTGTGGATTGGGACTCCACTTAAGGGTTAACTTCCCCAAATTGGCATCTAGCTTGGCGAGTTGGAGATGAGTGACATTACTTGGTCTTCCGGGACCAAAGCGCGATAACGGAAGTTCGACGTCAGGCAGCCACGGGACAGTCCAAGGCGTGTGGTCAGAAGGATTTGTAGTCGGATTACTCGAAATGGTTTTTGGTCGAACTGGCCAAGCGATGGAAGAGAATTTTGGATCAAGTTGATTCACCAAGAAAAGTTTCTCACTAAAACCGAAACTTATTGGTTGATTCGCCACAGCGCCATATAAACTTTGATTGTACGAAAGATGCGAGAAGTTTGCTGGATTTTCGTCGGGGTTCGGCGTCCTGCTATCGTTATTTCCCCACCCGTACTTGTTGTGGGCCACTACCCACACCATGATTTGGTAGGGCGGCTGCCTATTGATTGGGCCGGTTGCACAGTTGGCAGCTAGTGTGCAGATTGGAATTTCATTTTCTCCATAGGGAGCATATGTTGCGCTATTCGCAATGTCTTCTCGAATGATAGTTGTTCGGATCGAGGTATCTTTTACGACTGCGGCGAGGATTCCGTGACCAATGTATGGGTCATCGGTGGGTATGGCCTGTTGGTAGTAAAGCGCATACTCATCTACGCCTTCATTTGAAGGGTTGGAATCCCATTTCAAGGTAATGATTTTGTGAATCGGGTCAACTGAAGCAAGTGTAAGTCCCTCTACCCCTGATGGTCTTCCTGCTTGGAACCGAGAAGGTGGGTAGTTATCGACTGTTGAAGATCCCGTCGAAGGGGTGGGCGAGGAGGTAGTTGAATGCGTTGGGGCGGGGGATTTCGAGGAGTGGTGCGACACTGCGATCGTTGTGAGTGTTGCGACGGCAAGAACGAGAGGGACTGTAATCAGCGCATAAAACCTACTCCTTGAGCCGGCAAAATATTTCACAACGCCTCTTTTCTTAATACCCAAAAGATACCTGAAAAGAATTGGACACCTGTCCTATTTGGCAGCGCCTGCGGTTGCAATAAAGCTAAATGGAAGCAGGATTTTGAAAACTGTGCGGTACATGTCCACCCAGAAATTCCCAAGTGACTCACCGTGTCTGGAGTTGAATGCTCTTACAAGAGAAATGGCAACAACGATTCCTGCGGCGGCAGAAACAAAGTTTTGAACTGCTAGTCCTGCCATTTGGGCGAAGAATCCCAAAGTTGATTCGCCCGAATAATTTTGCCAGTTAGTGTTGGTGACAAACGAGATTGCAGTATTCCATGCCAAAGCGGGGGACATTCCCTTAAACCCTTCGGCCCAAGGTAGATATTGTTGTAACCGGAGAATTCCATAAAGAAAAAGAATTGAAATTCCCGAAAAACTAAGAAGGGAAGCTGCGTAGCCTTTCCAGGATTGCGAAGATCTGGCATCGATGCCGATAGCCGAATAGAAACGCTTTTCGAACCAGCCAACTTTTTCGCTCTGGAAAACTTTCGCCATGTAATTGCCGAGTGGGACGATGGAGGCGCCGATTAAGACGACAAGAGCTAGATCGGTGAATAAGGTGGAGGAGAGTTCACTCATTAGAAACGCTCCGGAAAAAGCAGCGCAATAACCAGGTAGCCAGTAAGCAAGACTGCTAATGCAAGACCAATTGCTTGTGCCATTAGATGCGCCCCAGACCCTTTAAAATTAAACCAAAGATCGCAAATATGGCGGCAAATCCGGCGATAGCTAGTACATCAGCCATCATCATTCCTTTCGGCGAGTAGACCGCTGTCTGAGGTCTATAAGATGAGGATAGACCTCACTCGGAAAATGGCTGATGAATTCTCAGTTCTCCTAACAGGCTCCTAACACACTTAATCAGCTTCGCCGTCATTGCGGCGGGCCTTTCGGATTTGTGGATACTCAATGAATGTGAGCGCTCGCCGATAGGGTTGCGCAATGGCCAGCGCGAAGAATCAACAGATGAAGTTGGTCGGAGAAGCGCTTAATGCTGCAATTGAGGCGATAGGCGGGGAACCCCGCGAAGGACAAGTTCAAATGGCAGAAGCGGTGGCCAACGCGCTCACTGATCGCCATCACCTGCTGGTTCAGGCGGGAACCGGAACTGGAAAGTCACTGGCTTATTTAGTCCCTGCGCTCGTTCACGGCAAGAAAGTCTTGGTAGCGACAGCCACTTTGGCGCTGCAACGGCAGCTAGTGGAGCGAGATCTTCCAAAGATTCAGCCCGCGCTAGAAAGGGTTTTGGAGCGTGATCTAACGTTTGCGGTTTATAAGGGCGTAGGAAATTACATCTGTTTGCAGAAAATGAACGGCACCGCACAAGACCCAGATGGCGAATTCCTTATGGAAATTGGAGCGCTAGAAAAGGACCAAAAGCGACTCAAGGCATGGGCGATAAAACCAGGTGTATCAGGGGATCGTGATGACGCTCCTGAGGTGGATCGCAGAGTTTGGTTTGCCAACTCTGTTTCAGGCCGCGAATGTATTGGTAAAGATGATTGTGCCTTCGGATCACAATGTTTTGCGATTGCGGCAAAAGCAAAAGCACAGACCGCTGACGTTGTGGTGACCAATCACACCTTGCTCGCCATCGAAATCGTAGATTCTCACCAAATCTTGCCGGAGCGCGATGCCGTTATTTTGGACGAAGCGCACGAATTTATGGACCGAACAACTCAAGCAGTAACGCAAGAATTAACCGCGGCGGGAGTTGAGCGAGCTGCAAAGATGGCCGCCAAATATATGCCCAGCAAAGTAGCAACCGCATTTACTAAAGCGGCAGATGAATTTGCTGAAGCTATTGGAGATTTTGCCGCCGACGTTCGCACCGATTCGACTAAAGCCGGTCGCCTCCCAGAGTTACCAAGGCAGCTTGAGGCACCGATCCGAAAGGTGAAGGAAGCGTCCGCTGCGGTCGTTGCTTTGATAAATGCCGATTCCGATGAAATTGATTCCGATGCAATGGCGCAACGCGCGCGCGTTAAAGGTGCGACGAATGAAGTGCAGACTATCGCCTCCAAAATGTTGCGGCCTGGTGCCCATCAGGTGATGTGGTTTGAACCTACATTTTCGACGCTCTATCTTGCTCCGCTTGAGGTGTCTGATGTTTTGAGGCGCAACTTATTGACCGAAACACCGGTTATAGCAACCTCTGCCACACTGACGATCGGCAAGTCATTTGATGCAATAGCAAAATCGATCGGCTTTGTCGTCGGTCAGGATATCGATGAGGAAACCGATGAAGGCAAGGGCCTTATCGATCCGGCGAATGTGCAAATGCTGGATGTCGGCTCACCGTTTGATTTCGCTTCCCAAGGGATGTTGTATTTGCCCCGCCACTTAGCGGAACCAGGTCGCGATGGCCCCGGTAAAGATGTTCTGACCGAACTCGGAGAATTAATCGAGGCAGCTGGTGGGCGTACGCTCGCACTTTTCTCTTCGTGGCGCGGCGTAGAGATGGCGGATGAACACCTGCGAAAAGTTCTTGCAGAACTCAAGATTCCAATTATTACGCAACGTCGCGGTGATTCGGTTGGCCCACTCGTTGAAAAATTTGCCAAGGTTCCGCGTTCGATATTGCTCGGCACAATTTCGCTATGGCAAGGAATTGATGTGCCGGGACCTTCCTGCACCCTCGTTGCAATTGATCGGATTCCCTTCCCGCGTCCGGACGAACCCGTGATGAGTGCGAGGTCAGCCGAGGCCGATGAGGCTGGCGGAAGTGGCTTTATGCAGGTTTCACTTCCACGCGCTGCGCTTTTGCTTGCACAGGGGACTGGGCGGTTGATTAGATCCAGCGATGATCGAGGAGTGGTCGCGATACTAGATTCCAGAATTGTCACAAAACGCTACGGATCGATCTTGCTTAACTCAATGCCACCTTTTTATCGAACCAGCGACGGGGTTGTCGTTAAAGAATCTCTCAAACGGTTAGATAAACAATTCAGCGATCAAGGCGTGTAACTCGGGCCAGTGCCTGGCAAATGACGGATGCAATTGCATCGCCGCGACGTCATCAAAGAGTATCCATCTGACTTCTTGTGATTCATCATTCATTTCATGCGCGACTAAATTATCACTCGCCTTAGCAATAATGGTGTCATAGCGCCAGGGTCCGTGATCATCTGTAAAGGTCTGGATCGGTTCTAGCAATTCAGTATCAATTCCTAGTTCCTCACGTGCTTCGCGTTTTGCTCCCTCCAGAATTGTTTCGTGACTATCGCGAGCACCGCCCGGGATTCCCCAAGTATCACCATTGTGAACCCATGGCGCGCGGTGCTGCAATAAAATTGTTCCGTTTCGGACGAGAAGCAAACCGGCAGCACCATGCAATCCCCAATGCTTGTTTCCACACGTGCATTGGATCCAACCGTCGCCATCAGTGTGAGCCATATCCCTAGCGTGGCACGACTTTGAAAATATTGCCGTGATACGCGCGACATACACAGGATGCGGGTGTACACAGGCGCGAAGTTTTCTGGATTCTCCGAATCAGCGGGTTTATACCCTCACAGCATGATATTTATGGCAGGTTTATTAATGGCTGCAAATTGTGCGGCAGGTCCTTGCGTCCAGGTTTACACCGACCCAACAACGCATCAATTGGTTATAACAGCTAACCAGAATCGACCAGGTTCAACGGTGATCCCGCACCCGACCCCGGTACATACTTATAAACCTCGACCTAGACCGATTGTGAAACCCACGCCAAGGGCCAGACCGATTCCGCAGACTTGGGTGCCATATAAAGCGGTGCCAGTCGTGCGCCGCGCCTACAAACCTCCCGTCAAGAGAAAGCCGTCGACGCTGGCAAAGGTAGTGACGACGGCGATATCGCTATCGGATCAGATCACACGACTTTTGCCGGGAAGTCAGATCTTGTATCAGCCAAGCAAAGACGCGGTAACAAATGTTCCGGTCTATTTCTGGAGTGACACCAACACGGTCTTTCAGGTTGTCACCGCGATTCTTGGAGTTGGTGTTAACGTCGTGATGAATCCCTCTTTTGTTTGGAATTTCGGAGACGGCACGACCATGTCCACCTCAGATAAAGGTGGTCCATATCCGAACGCCGCAATCACCCATGTTTACAGAACTCCAGGGACATACACAATCAATCTAGCAATCTCTTGGGCTGGATCTTGGGCGGCACAAGGAGCAGTGCTCCCCGTGCTTGGTGGAGCAATCGTGCAGACCACCAGCGCCACGATTCAAGTAAATCCAGGTCCAACAGAATTCACACGGTGAAGTTATGCACATTTCGCTGATGGCAGTTGTTATCGTGACTCTTCTACGCGCGATCTTTAAGCCATGACAACACACACCGCTACCGAACTTACTTCACCACATGATTTATTAGCTGCTGTTCCTTTTATGGTGGGCTATCATCCAAAAGACTCTCTTGTTGCAATGGCGCTTGTTGACAACAAAGTTGCAATGGTCATGCGCGTTGACTTCCCTGCAGCGCAATCACTTCCAGCTATAAGTCAAACCATTGCAGCCCACCTTGAGCGCGAAGGTGCAAAGGAAGCGATCATCGTCGGATATTTGCCAAGTGATGCGGTTGATTCGGATCCGCTTTTACTTGTACGGGAAATAATTACAACCCAGGACATCGCAATCAAAGAATGCATTGAGGTTCGAGGCGCTCGCTTTCGTTCCACGCTGTGCACCGATTTAATGTGTTGCCCCCCGGAAGGTAGTGCAATTCCACTCATAACGGATAGTCGTGTTACAGCGGAACAAGTCGCTGCTGGTAACCCGCTGCCATTCCTGGATTTAGATGAACTCAAGAAATCTATTTCGAACTCGGGTTCCGACAAAGAATTGAATAAGGCGATCAAAAGTGTTGATGAAATTGATTATGATGCATTCGACATCACTCCAGAGCAACGCGAAGGCGCCAATGCAATAAATCAACTCGCCCTCGAATTTAGCCGCGATGGAATAGTGCTAGATAAGGCTCTCATTGCACTCGTATTCGTTCGGCTCCTCGATTTACAAGTTCGCGACTATGCAATGGGAATGACCACAATCGGCGTGACCACCAGTGAAACAAGTGATCAGATTTGGGATATGTGGCGGTGGATGTTGCGCATCGCTCCCAAAGGATATGTAGCGCCAGTCGCCGTTATTTTTGCAACGATGTCCTATGAACGTGGAGATGGCGCACTCGCTCAAAGGGCGTTAGACCGGGCATTTGAAGATGATGCCAAATATCAGATGGCTAAACTGTTACGCCGCACTTTTGCAGCAGGATGGCCACCTTCCGCCTTCACGCAAATGAGAGCTGACTTACACCCCAAGATCTGCGCCGCCATTTTTGGGTAAGGCTGCAATCGGAGGGGGAGTACGATCGTTCCCATGATTATTGGCGTGCCCAAAGAGATCAAAAATAACGAATCCCGAGTAGCCCTCACCCCCTCTGGGGCACATGCCCTCAGCGCTCGACATACCGTCCTTGTCGAAAGTGGTGCGGGAGTTGGATCGGCAATCAGCGACGCGGATTATGTCGCCGCCGGTGCACAGATCGTGGCAACGTCCGATGCGGTTTGGCAGCGAGCTGACATGATCATGAAGGTTAAGGAACCGATTGCCGTTGAGTATCCAAAGATGCGCAAAGGACAGATCCTCTTCACCTATTTGCACTTAGCAGCAGATAAAGAATTGACGATTGCACTCATGGAACAAGGAGTGACAGCGATCGCCTATGAAACGGTAGAAGTGAATCGACATTTACCTCTGCTTGCCCCGATGTCGGAAGTGGCAGGTCGGATGTCAATTCAGGTAGGCGCCACCGCGCTACAACGCCCAGAAGGTGGACGAGGGGTCTTACTTCCTGGTGTTCCCGGAGTTCGTCCCGGCAAGGTAGTCATTCTTGGCGGAGGGGTAGTTGGAGTTGCTGCAGCCACTATCGCGCATGGAATGCACGCAGATGTAACGATTCTTGATTTGAATCTCGCTCGTTTGGCCGAGATAGATCAAATTTTTGCTGGTCAGGTAAAGACTCTTGCCTCTTCAAAGTACGAGATTGAACAACAATGCATAGCGGCCGACTTAGTTATCGGAGCGGTATTAGTCCCTGGTGCAAAAGCCCCAAAACTTGTGACCCATGATTTAGTTGCAAAGATGAAACCGGGATCTGTCCTCGTTGATGTCGCAATCGATCAAGGTGGGTGCTTTGAGGGTTCAAAGGCAACCACACATGCAGAACCAACATTCAAAGTCCATGATTCCCTGTACTACTGCGTTGCAAATATGCCGGGCGCTGTCCCGGCCACATCGACCTACGCGCTCGCTAACGCGACGATTAAGTATGCGGTCGCGCTCGCTGATTTGGGTTGGGAAAGTGCAGTTTCTAGCGATCCTGCGCTTGGATCTGGGCTCAATGTCCACGCCGGGCAGATTAGATACGCGGCTGTTGCTGCGGCTCACGGGCTCTAGTAATCTAGCCACATGATTTTACGCAGCCTCCTCCTTCGCTGCCGCAGCGGGGCCAATTAACCGGTCACCTCGCTCGCGGGGTCTTTGTCTTGCCGGTTAAAGAGACAATCCCCAGCGAATTAATAAGGAGTAAGTAAATGAAATTTCCAGACCAAGAACCGTCCACCATGCCAGTGCATCGATATGCACCTTTTATCCCGGTAGATCTCGTTGATCGCACCTGGCCATCCAAACGAATAACCAAAGCCCCACAATGGTGCTCGGTAGATCTACGCGATGGCAACCAAGCTTTAATCGACCCGATGGATCCGCACCGCAAGCTGACCATGTTCAATCTATTAGTCAAAATGGGCTACAAAGAGATTGAAGTCGGCTTCCCAAGCGCTTCCCAGTTGGACTTTGATTTTGTCCGAAAGATCATTGAAGAGAATCTGATTCCAGATGATGTCGTGATTCAAGTCTTAACTCAAGCCCGCAAGCCTTTGATCGAGCGAACTTTCGAATCAATTAAAGGCGCTAAGCAAGTTGTCATCCACCTTTATAACTCCACCTCGACTTTGCAACGTCGAGTGGTTTTTGGACAGGATAAAGAAGGCATCAAGAAGATCGCGACAGATGGTGCGCAAATCTGTCTGGACTTGGTGGCAACCGTACCTGGAACCACAGTCTTCTTTGAATACAGTCCCGAGTCATATACCGGCACAGAGCTCGAATATGCCAAGGAAGTCTGCGATGCAGTCAACGATATCTGGAAACCAACTCCAGAACACAAGACGATTATCAATTTACCCGCAACAGTCGAAATGGCATCACCTAATGTTTATGCCGATTCCATTGAGTGGATGCATCGCCACCTCAAGTATCGCGATTCTGTCGTTTTGTCGTTACACCCTCACAACGATCGAGGAACGGGAGTAGCGGCTGCCGAGTTGGCTTACCTTGCCGGCGCTGATCGCATCGAGGGTACCTTGTTTGGTAATGGTGAGCGCACCGGAAATGTTTGCCTTGTAACCCTCGGACTTAATCTCTTTAGCCACGGAATTGATCCGCATATCGACTTCTCAAATATCGATGAGGTTCGTCGAACGGTCGAATATTGCAATCAGCTGCGCGTGCCAGAACGCCATCCCTACGGTGGAGACTTGGTTTTCACGGCCTTTTCTGGTTCACACCAAGATGCGATTAAAAAGGGACTCGAGCATATGCAGCGCGATGCTGATGCAGCCGGTCGCCATATAGATCAACACACCTGGGCCGTTCCTTACCTGCCGATCGACCCGAAAGATATTGGTCGCTCTTACGAAGCCGTTATCCGCGTCAATTCACAATCGGGTAAAGGTGGCGTTGCATATCTGATGAAGAATGAACATCAGCTTGATCTACCACGTCGGCTGCAAATTGAATTTTCGCAAGTGGTTCAGTCCAAGACTGACACAGAGGGTGGGGAAGTAACTCCAGACCAACTGTGGCAGATCTTTGAAGATGAGTATTTGCCAGCTGCCAATAACCAGTGGGGCAGATTCAAGTTGGTAGGACTTTCGCAGAGTAGCCATTTAGATGAAGATGTAAATCTTTCGGTGGAATTATCGGATAACGGGGTAGTTCATTCACTCAGCGGTACAGGCAATGGCCCAATCGCAGCTTTCGTTCACATCATGAACGCCCATGTTGGTGGTGCCGGAGTTCGGGTTCTGGATTATTACGAGCACGCGCTATCAGCAGGCGGCGATGCCAAGGCAGCCGCTTATCTGGAGTGCGAAGTCGTCGGGAAGGTCTTCTGGGGAGTTGGGATTGATCCCAGCACCACAACGGCTGCCCTCAAGGCGGTTGTCTCTGCGGTTAACCGCGGTCTTCGGCAATAACCGCAACTTCGTCGGCTCGTCAGAATAGAGTGGGCCTATGTCGGTCTACCGCGATCAAGCGATCGTTTTACGAACCCAAAAATTGGGGGAAGCAGATCGCATCATCACGCTCTTTACCCGCGAACACGGTCGAATTAGAGCGGTAGCCAAAGGAGTGCGTCGCACCAAATCTCGGTGGGGCGCTCGCTTGGAGCCAGCCTCTCATGTAGATCTGCAACTTTATTCTGGCCGAAATTTAGACACTGTTACCCAAGCTGTCAGCATCGAAAATTATGGCGATACCTTGTCGTTGGATTATCAGCGCTGGACGGTGGCCTCGGCAATCCTGGAAGCAGCGGAACGTTTTGTATCCCATGAGCACGAACCCGCATTGCAGCAGTACCTGCTCTTGGTTGGCGCGCTTAAAGCGCTGGCATATCAAACGTACGACGCCTCCCTCATTCTCGATGCGTTCTTGTTGCGGTCACTTGCCGTCGCCGGATACGCACCATCGCTAACAAACTGTTCGCGCTGCGATGCTCCTGGTCCGCACAAGTATTTCTCACTCGTCGGGGGTGGAAGTGTCTGCGAAAACTGCAAACCAAGCGCCGCCCCGACTCCGCATCCAGAAACGCTCGAACTGATGCAACAACTATTAAGCGGGGACTGGGAGTTGGCCACAGACAGTGAGCAACGTTATCGCCGAGAGGCATCTGGCTTGATCGCCGCCTACCTACAGTGGCACCTCGAGCGTGGGCTACGGAGTCTGCCTTTAGTTGAGAGAATTTGATCATGAGCGCTCCTAAGCCCTTGAAACCACCCCGAGTCGCCAACGTCCCTCACCACGTAGCAATCGTCATGGATGGAAATGGGCGTTGGGCAAAAAAGCGGGGACTTCCTCGAACCGCTGGCCACGAAGCTGGTGAAGCCGCGTTACTTGATGTGGTGCACGGTGCAATCGCAATTGGAGTTAAAGAAATTAGCGCCTACGCCTTCTCGACCGAGAATTGGCGTCGTAGTCCCGAAGAAGTTAAATTCTTAATGGGTTTTAATCGAGATGTCATCCGTCGTCGGCGAGATGAAATGCATGCCTTAGGGGTCCGAGTCAGGTGGGTAGGAAAACCCGGTCGACTTTGGAAATCTGTTATCTCAGAATTACAGGAGGCGGAAGAGTTAACCAAGCGAAATAAAACGTTGACGCTCAACATGTGTGTCAATTATGGTGGCCGTACCGAAATCGTAGATGCGATCAAATTAATCGCCCACGATGTGAAAGCAAAAAAAATCTATCCGGATTCGATCACCGAAAAAACCATCGAACGGTTTATGTATAACCCACAGATGAGTGATGTCGATCTGTTCTTGCGCACCTCGGGGGAGGAGCGCACATCTAATTTCTTACCGTGGCAGTCGGTCTACGCCGAAATGGTATTTATGGATGTGTTGTGGCCCGATGTTGATCGAACCACTTTATGGAAAGCGATCGAAATTTATAACCAACGAGACCGTCGATTTGGAAAGGCCTAGCTCCAAGGGGATTTAGCTAGACCTGTTCCAAACCTTGTCCTTGAAAAAACTGCCTACTTTGACTTTGTTGGCTTTGGGGTTGCCTTCATGGCGTCGTGCTTCATCATCGCGTCGTGCTTCATTTTGGCTGCTGTTTTGACCATTGCGTCGTGCTTCATTTTGGCTGCTGTTTTGACCATTGCGTCGTGCTTCATCATTTGGTCGTGCGTCATTGGAGTTGGGCTCGCTGCTAGCGCTGGTGTGGCAACCGCAATCGTAATAACGGTAACTATCGATGTAATTCGGACTACTTTCATGGCTTCCTGCCTTTCAGGGATGGAGTTGAACCATAAACCTCATCCTTAAAAAAGGCAACCAGTAAAAGGCATTTTACTGGTTGCCTTTTTTCCGTCTTTCTGCCACTCTTATGGCATGGATTTCCAAGTGCTCTTCGAAGCCATCAATGATGAGGAGCTAGCGCCAAATTCAGACATTGCAGTTCTGCGGGAGGTGCTCCAAAGCGTTCAGGGCCGAAGAAACTTTGATACAAGAACCATGAAGCGATTCGGTGAGCTCACCGGAAAAGCGCACCAACATCGACGCCTGAAGCCGAGCACTGTGGAGATCGAATTTGAATTGGTAGGCCTCTCTGGGAGTGCGCGCCGGATAAGTGAATTTGCGCTACAAGTTGAAGAGATTCTTGTGACCGTCGATCTAGCGCGGGTCAAGAAATGCGAAGGCGAAGACTGCGAAGCTTTATTTATTGATGAAAGCAAGAACAAGTCAAGGAGATGGTGCGACATGGCACATTGCGGAATGTTGCGAAAGAGCAAGGTCTACTACGACAAACATCGCCGAGTGAACCCGGTCGCGGATTCAAAATCTAAGTTGGGAGCAAGAATCTAATGATCGTTCTCTATGGTGTTGCATTTGTTTCAGGGTTATTCACCATCCTTGCGCCATGCATCTGGCCGCTACTTCCCATAGTGCTTGCTGATGTTACGCAATCAAAGTCGAAGCGCCGCCCACTTGGAATAACAGCAGGGGTAGCTCTTTCATTTGCTTTCCTAACATTGGCAATTTCGGCTCTGGAAAGTTCCCTTGGGCTCAATCCAAATGTGCTTCGGAAATTGGCAGTGGTAGTACTACTCGTTATCGGCGTATCCATGGTAGTTCCCGCTCTTTCGCGACGCATGGAAGCTTCAATATCATCATTAAGCGGTCGATTTGGCGGAGTGGGGCGTAACCAACGGAGTGATTTCTCTGGCGGATTTATCACTGGATTGGCACTTGGGGTTGTATGGACCCCATGTAGCGGTCCGATTTTGGCATCGGTTGCTACCTTGGCTGCAACAAATAAGGTCTCCTTGCAAGTTGTTTTTGTGACACTTTTCTATGTCGCAGGCGTGTCGATTCCACTCTTCGGCTTTGCTGTTGGCGGACAAAAATTGTTAGCAAAGTCCCGTCGGCTCTCCAAACACACTGGTCGAATTCAAATGGCATCAGGCGTCATCATGATCCTTACGGCCGTGGCGATTTATACAAACTATGACAAGACCATCGAAGCGAAATTACTTAACGCCGTACCTTCCTACTCAAATGCATTGACCAAAATTGAAAGTGGATCCGGTGTAACCAAGGCACTAGCAAAACTCAAGGGCACCAAGGTGGTTCCATCGACCGTTACCGGAGATCAGTCCGGGTTATTTAATGCCAACAGCAAAGCAGCAGAACTAACTGGTATCACCAAATGGTTGAATACATCGGGTCCAGAAACCCTTGCTTCGCTTAAAGGCAAAGTAGTGCTTGTAGATTTTTGGACTTACAGTTGCATTAACTGTTTGCGCACTTTGCCGCACGTAGAAGCGTGGTACAACAAGTATCACTCAGCGGGATTTGAAGTTATAGGCGTTAGCACTCCAGAGTTTGCATTTGAGAAGGATGCCGGCAATGTCAATTCTGCTATCAAGCGATACGGGATCCCTTATCCAGTTGCGCTGGATAATAACTATGCAACATGGAATGCGTATAACAACGAATACTGGCCCGCCGAGTACCTGATCGATTCCACGGGAACTATTAGGCGTACCGAGTTTGGTGAAGGTAGCTACTCGCAGACCGAAGAAGCGATTAGAGCCCTGTTGGCTCAGGCAGGAAAAAAGGTGTCAGCGCCACTTTCTAATCTGCCCGATATGACTCCACAGACTCAACTCACTCCAGAGACTTACTTCGGAAGCAGTCGCGGACAATATGGCTACCCGGAGCCAAGTTATCCAAGTGGAACATTTACGATTCCGCTTCAAAAGACGATTCCGATCGATCATTTTGCCTTCGGTGGTCGATGGACTGTTGCCCCGGATTTTGCTCAGGCATCAGTGGGATCTTCGCTCTCTGAACACTTCGGGGCATCAAAGGTCTACATGATTCTGAAGCCGGGGTCAGGAGCTGTAAACAAAGTCGCCGTCACATATGATGGCAAACCTCTCGTTGGAGCCCTGGCCGGAAGTGATGTTGTTAATGGTGTCATCACGGTTGACTCTGATCGGCTCTACAATATTTTTGATAGTGGCGCTGCAACCTCTGATGGAACTTTGCGCTTTACCTTCCTCAATTCAGGCATACAAGCTTTCACCTTCACCTTCGGATAGCTAGACCTGAGGGTGAAGTAAGATCACCCCATGCATAAAGCGTTGTTGCTAGCGACCATTACATCGGTTGCGACCGCGCTTGGAGGTTTCTTGGCTGTCAGGGTTCGGGATCGAACTCACATCATCTTGGGACTTGCCGCAGGGTTGATGCTTGGCCTTGTCTTCTTTGATCTAATTCCGAGCGTATTCGAAGACAATCCGACCCGTTTTGGGGGAGTTCGCTCTGTTGGGCTTGCAATCGTTCTTGGCTTTTTGATTCTTCATTTTTCCGAGCGCTGGTTTGCAACGCACGAACCCTTTGACTCGCACCACGATAATGATCATGAGCACCATGCCGGTCGGCTTGCGGCCTTTGCGATGGCGGGCCATGTCTTCGCGGATGGGCTAGGGATCGGAGCGGCATTTAGAGTCTCTAGTTCACTTGGCTTAGCGGTGTTTGCGGCGATCATGGTTCATGCTTTTAGCGATGGGCTCAACACTGTTACCTTCTTAATCAGGGAAAAGATGTGGACTAAGAAGGCTCGTGGCTTGTTGATCGTTGATGCGATTGGTCGAATTGGTGGAGCTGCCGTCGGTTCATATGTTGCATTTGGTGCAAATTGGATTGCGCTTTACTTAGCGCTCTTTGCCGGATTTGTTATCTATATTGCAACATCACATATTTTGCCTGAAGCACATTCCAAGCACCCCTCCCGGTGGACCTTGGTAGCGACTATCACAGGCGTATTAATTATGTGGGCGGTTGTAGCTGGCGGAGCATAATTCCCTTATGTCCCTTTTAAATGACCGCGTTTATGACACGAATGAAGGCAAAACAGGAACATCGTTGGATCGAATCCGGAAGATTTTTCATTGCTCTATGGAGCACCTGAATTCAAAGGGCTCCGTCTTTGAATTTGGTAGCGGCGAGAATTTCTATTGGTTCAGCTCTGGGTTTGATGTTCCTTTCTTTAACCAAGTAACGATTTACGATCGCAACGAAGAAGTTTTTGAAAAAGCGATAAAAAAGTTTTACGATCTCAATGTTGTTCACTCAGTTTTTCTTGGTGGCTCTGGTTTGCATCATGCGCAAACTCTGCAGGCACGAGGCTATGTAAACCGCGGGGCAACTCCATTGATGGCGTATGCCTTAGATCCTAGTTTTGATCAGTACTCGATTCGCCCGGAACTTGAAGTTCGGCGGGTACAGAGTCGGGAAGATTTAGAGATTGCGCAACAACTTCTAACTTCTGGCTTTGACATGCCTCCTGAGATCGTCGCGGTCTATACCGAAGCGCTCTTTGGAAATCCTAATTCATTTCGTTACATCCTGTTAGATGGCGGTGTACCTGTCAGTACCACTCACCTCATCCGTACCGATAAATTTTTAGGTTGCTTTGATGTCACAACCCCAGCAGATCATCAACGCAAGAGTTATGGTGATGAGTTGATGAAGTGGGTTTTCGCAACGCACGCTTCAATGGGTGACGAACTAGTAGTTTTGCAAGCCACTCTTGCCGGGCATTCCCTTTATCGGAAACGCAGTTTTCAATTCTTGGAGCATGTCCAAAGTTGGTATATGGAAGACACCAATCGGATGAAGCGCTTTACTCATCACGAATTACATTTTGATCCATACACATTGCGACCCCTCACTGAAACTGACAGCGAATTATTAGTTGGCTACTTAAATGACGCTGGCATGTCACAGTGGATGGGGATGCCTAGTCCATTTGAAGAGAAAGATTTTGCAGAACTACTCGCTCGCTGGCGCACAGCTCAAAAAAATGGATTAGGAATCAATTGGGTAATCGAAGAAGAGGGAGTCCCGGTTGGCATGATCGCTTGCCACCATACGGATTGGAAATTTAAAAGAACCGAAATTGGGTATATGACGTTTGCCCCCAGTCGAGGAAGAGGAATTATTCCCAGCGTTACTAGGAGCGTGGCGGAGCTCTTGTTCAATGAATACCAGATGGAACGAGTTGAGGTTCGAACCGATGTTCATAACGAAGCCTCTAGACGAGCGGCCGAGAAAGCCGGGTTTACTCACGAGGGTTCGCTGCGACGCAACTTTCTCAATAAAGGAGAGGTATCAGATGATGCCATCTTCTCGATGATCAAGGACGATCTGGCAGGGTAAACTTGGCGCTACTTGCGACCAGCAAGCCAGCCGACAGCCAGCCGGATTAAAGGAGCACCACATGGCCGCAGATCGTTTAGAAACCATTGTTAGCCTCGCCAAGCGGCGCGGTTTTGTTTATCCCTCCTCGGAAATTTACGGCGGATTGCGCGCTGCATGGGATTACGGCCCACTGGGCGTAGAGCTCAAGAATAATGTGAAGCGCCAATGGTGGAAATCTATGGTGCAGGGTCGCGAGGACGTCGTTGGATTGGATTCTTCGGTCATTCTGGCCCCTGAAGTCTGGCAAGCATCTGGCCACATCGAAACATTCTCGGACCCACTCACCGAGTGCACCGCTTGTCATAAGCGCTATCGCGCCGACCATCTGGAAGAAGCTTTTGAGGCAAAGAACAAGCGCAAGCCAACATCTATCGAAGAGATTGGTTGTCCAAACTGCGGCAACAAAGGCAAATTCACGACGCCACGCCAATTTTCTGGCCTGCTCAAAACTTACCTTGGCGCCGTCGAGGACGAGTCTGGTCTTGCCTACCTTCGCCCAGAAACCGCGCAGGGTATTTTCATTAACTTTGAAAACGTTGCGACTACATCGCGAAAGAAGCCACCATTTGGAATCGGCCAGATTGGAAAGTCTTTCCGCAATGAGATCACTCCTGGAAATTTCATTTTCCGCACCCGCGAATTTGAGCAGATGGAGATGGAGTACTTCGTCGTTCCCGGAACTGACGAAGAATGGCACCAATATTGGATCGACACTCGCTTAGCTTGGTACACCGAGTTGGGAATTAATCCAGATCGCTTGCGCTTGTTTGAACATCCGAAAGAAAAGTTATCGCATTACTCCAAACGTACCGTTGATATCGAGTACAAATTCGAATTCAATGGCACCGAATGGGGAGAGTTAGAAGGAATCGCTTCACGCACTGACTTCGATCTCAAAGCACATAGCGCCGCTTCAGGTAAAGATTTGTCGTGGTTTGATCAAGAGAAGAACGAACGCTGGACCCCTTTTGTCATCGAACCTGCGGCAGGCGTCGATCGCTGCACCCTGACTTTTATGATGGATGCATTTACTGAGGATGAAGCTCCCAACTCCAAGGGCGAAATGGAAAAACGAGCGGTCATGAAACTTGATCATCGTTTAGCTCCCATCAAAGTTGCAGTGCTTCCGCTTTCTCGCAATGCTGATCTTTCGCCAAAAGCTCGCGATTTGGCAGCAGAACTTCGCAAGAATTGGTCAGTCGATTTTGATGACGCGGGCGCAATTGGTCGTCGCTACCGCCGTCAAGACGAAGTCGGTACTCCATATTGCATCACCATTGACTTCGAATCTCTCGAAGATCATGCAGTGACTATTCGCGATCGCGACACCATGGCGCAAGAGCGAATTGGTATCGATCAAGTGCAAGCTTGGTTGGCGCCTCGACTTATTGGAGCCTAACTTCTGTGATCACCAAGGTTGCCCCACTTCGTTTACCGATTGCTAATGGGCAATTCGCGGGCAATGAAGTAGTCCTGGATACGCCAGTAGTTCTGGCACCAATGGCAGGAATAACCAACTCGGCATTTAGAACGCTCTGTCGTGAGCAAGGGGCAGGGCTATTTGTCTCTGAAATGGTAACCGCTAGAGCGCTGATCGAACGTCACCCCGAAACGTTGCGTTTAATTACTCCTGGGAAAGGCGAGACTCCAAGATCTGTGCAGCTTTATGCGGTTGACCCAACGGTTGTCAGTCAGGCGATAGATTTATTGGGAGCCGAAAATTTGGCGGATCACATCGACCTCAATTTTGGATGTCCCGTGCCTAAGGTAACCCGACGTGGCGGGGGAGCAGCGCTTCCCTATAAACGCAATCTCTTTAGTGCGATTGTCGGGTCATCTGTCAATGCAGCAGCAAAATATGGAATTCCTGTCACCGTAAAAATGCGTGTTGGTATCGATAGCGATCACCATACATACCTGGAAGCCGCCAAATCCGCCGCTGATTTAGGTGTTGCCTGGGTTGCATTGCACGCACGAACAGCAGAGCAGATGTATGAAGGTCAAGCAGATTGGTCACGCATCGCAAATCTGGTTGAACACTTGGCACCAACTGGAGTTCCAGTATTAGGTAACGGAGACATCTGGACTGGTGCCGACGGATTGCGAATGGTGCAAGAAACCGGGTGCGCTGGAGTAGTTGTTGGCCGGGGTTGCCTCGGTCGCCCGTGGCTATTTGCAGACTTGGTTGCGGCATTCAATGGTGAACCGACGCCAGAACTTCCTTCGCTCTTTACCGTTCGCAGCGTTATGTACCGCCATGGGGAATTGCTCGTAGAGTTCTTTGAAAGTGAAGGCCGCGCAATGCGTGATCTGCGAAAACATATGGCTTGGTACCTCAAAGGATTTTCGGTACCACGTGAACTTCGTGCTGGATTTGGCATGGTTGCATCACTCGGAGAACTAGAACATTTGCTCTCTCAACTTGAGGATCAGCCTTACCCGACGCTAATAGCAGAATCACCACGTGGTCGTCGCAGTCACGGTCGTGCGGTACATCTTCCAGATGGTTGGCTCAACGATCCCGATGAATTCGCCTCCATCACAATTGATGATGCGGTTTCTGGCGGTTGATCGTGTTTCTCTTTAAAATCATTCGCCGCATTTTCGCCGCAATTTTCTTGGTAATAATTGTCGTACCTCTTTATGTATCCACTCAGATCTGGTGGACAGCTCATCACCCTGCAATCAAGCAGAGCGATGTAATCGTTGTCCTGGGTGCTGCGCAAGATAATGGAAAGCCGACTCCAATTCTTTCGGAACGGATTACGCAGGCGCGATTGGCCCTTGAATCTGGTTTAGCCCCACTGATCATTACTGTCGGTGGTGGCCAGAAAGGTGACCTTTCAACGGAGGCTGCCGCTAGTCGTAACACGCTTATTGCACAGCATGTGCCCCGTAAGGACGTTATCTCTATACCGATCGGCAAAGACACACTGACCAGCACGGTTGCTTACGTGAGTTATATGAAATTGCACCACCTCACCAGCGTGATCATTTCGACGGATTCCTATCACTGCTACCGCGCGATGACAGAAGCTCGGGATCTTGGGGTATCGACCACCTGCGCCTCTTCCCAGAGCGGTCCGGGTTCCCTCAAGACAACCGGAATTCGCTACATCGTCCGCGAAACAGGGGCTTATTTGGCCTACGAAACCGTTGGTCGATTTGGGATTCACCTCAGCGATCAAATTAAGAAATAGGCTTAGCCTCTTATGGTTCTTCGACAAGCACTTGAGTCACCCGGGTACACAGACAGCGATCGCGATCGTTTTCTGAATGAACCAGCCAAACGGCTGGGGCGCACCGAGTTTGCGCGTGATCGTGCCCGCATCATCCACTCCTTTGCACTTCGCCGCTTGGCTGCCAAGACTCAGGTGGCTGTCCCATGGCTGGCCGACTTTCCACGAACTCGGTTGTCACACTCCCTTGAATGCGCGCAAGTTGGTCGCGAACTTGGCTGGGCGCTCGGTGCAGATCCGGATTTGATGGAAGGCGCTTGTTTAGCGCACGACATTGGTCACCCCCCCTTTGGTCACAATGGTGAAGACGCACTCAATGCAGTCTCCCAGGAATGCGGCGGATTTGAAGGCAATGCCCAGTCATTCCGCTTGCTGGTGCGGCTGGAGGCAAAGACGGTTGATGAATCGGGCCGGTCGGTTGGATTAAATCTCACTCGAGCTTCACTCGATGCAGCGACAAAGTACCCATGGCCACGTGAAGTCAATAATAAGAAATTCGGCGTTTACGACGATGATCAAGAAGTTTTTAATTGGGTTCGCGCTGGTGCACCTAGCCGCCGGCAAGCTATGGAAGCACAAATCATGGATTGGTCGGATGATGTTGCTTACAGCGTTCACGATTTAGAAGATGCACTCGTGACTGGTCATGTAAAACTGGAACAACTGAGCGATGACGTCGCGGATTTGTACGCTGTGGCACAAGGTTCCTATATGAGTGATATGACTGAAGGTGAAGCACAAGATGCGCTCGCGATATTACAAGCCCTCTCTTGTTGGCCAAAGAATTACGATGGCTCACATCGTCATCTAGCACGTTTGAAGGATCTGGCTTCGCAACTCGTCGGACGGTTTGCGCTTGCTGCCGAAAGTGCAACGCGTGATCAATACGGTGATGGACCGCTGACTCGCTATAACGCAAACCTTGTTGTTCCAAGAGCGCAACGCATTGAAGTAGCAATCCTCAAATCCATCGCAACTTTTTATGTGATTAATGCCGCCGCCTCGCAGGAACGCTATGCCGATCAGCAGATACTGATTAAGTCGTTGGTGGAAATGGTCCTTGAGCAAGCACCTGCCTCACTGGATTCTTTCTTCTTAGATGATTGGAAGCGCGCAACAAATTATGAAGAAAAGTTGCGCGTAGTAGTGGATCAGGTAGCGTCATTGACTGACCCGGGCGCTTACGCGCTGCATGCAGCACTAGGAAGTCTAAGATAGCCCTCATGGCTGGCCGCATTAGAGAAGAAGACGTGACATACGTGCGCGACCACAGCCCCATTGATGACGTCATCAGCGATTTTGTGCAACTTAAAAGTGCTGGCGGCGGCCAAAAGAAAGGATTGTGCCCCTTTCATGACGAGAAGAGTCCTTCCTTCCATGTAACGCCATCCAAAGGATATTTCCACTGCTTTGGATGCGGCGTCGGGGGAGACGTCATTAATTTCTTGATGAAATTAGAGCATCTCTCCTTCACTGAAACCGTTGAACGGTTAGCCGAGCGCATCGGTTACCAACTTCATTATGACTCCACTGGTCCAACTCAAGGCAGCGGGATCAATCGATCACGCTTAGTCGCAGCTAATACCGCGGCAGCGACTTTTTACCGTGAACAATTAGGACTCCCAGGACCTGCGCAAGTCGGACGCGAATTTCTTACGGGACGAGGGTTCGATAAATCCGCCGCCGATTTATTCGGTGTTGGATATGCCCCAGATGAATGGGACGCGCTTTACAAACATCTGAAAGCGCTCGGATACAAAGACGAGGAACTAAATCTTGCCGGCCTAACTAAAGAAGGACCGCGCGGGGGATTAATAGATCGCTATCGAAATCGCCTGGTATGGCCGATCAAAGATATTTCGGGGGATATCGTGGGGTTCGGCGCTCGGAAATTAGCGAGCGAAGAAAAAGACCAGGGTCCCAAATATTTAAATACCTCCGAAACTCCTATTTACAAGAAATCACAGATTTTGTATGGGCTTGATATGGCGAAGAAAGAGATCGCAAAAAAGCGCCAAGTTGTAATCGTGGAGGGCTATACCGACGTGATGGCGGCTCAACTGGCTGGGATAACTACCGCAGTGGCAACATGCGGCACGGCATTTGGTGATGACCATATTCGAATAATTCGTCGGCTTTTGATGGACGATGACGCTTTCCGTGGCGAAGTCATCTTTACCTTTGATGGCGATGCCGCTGGTCAAAAGGCTGCGCTGCGAGCATTTGATGATGATCAGAAATTTGTTGCGCAAACTTTTGTGGCAGTCGAGCCATCAGGCATGGATCCCTGTGAACTTCGGCAATCCGGCGGTGATATTGCGGTGCGTGATCTCATTGCGCGACGCGTTCCGCTCTTTGAATTTGCGATGCGAAGTGTGATCAAGGGATATGACGTGGCAGCTGCAGAAGGTCGGGTTGCCGCACTCAATCAGGTTGCACCACTAGTCGGAAAAATTCGCGATGCTTCGCTGCGACCTGAGTACATTCGATTAGTTGCGGGATGGCTCGGAATGGAAGTCGATACGGTTTCGGCGGCAGTCAAGAGAGTGGCTGGCAAAAGTAACGCGCCGCTTCCAGATAGACCAGCGATGTCGATCAATTTAAACGATCCAATATTTATGCTTGAACGTGAAGTTCTGAAAGCAAAATTACAGGCGAACGAGCTGGCAACCACTTGGTCAGGAATTGAACCACAAGCATTTACTTATCCACCTTATGCAGCGCTCCGAACGCAGATTGATTCGCTGCCAGAGATGAATATCAATTCCTTGCTGGAGCGCACGGAAGACCAAACACTGCGCGCCTTGATCACCGAACTTACCGTTGAACCCATAAGAACAGATGGCGAAGTGTCAGAACACTATGTCGCCAGCATCATCGCGAGGTTGCGAGAAGTTGCCTTGAGCCGTGAGATCGCTGAAATTAAGTCAACGTTGCAGCGGATCAATCCTGTCGAAGAAGCCGATAGGTATAACGAGATATTTGGCGCACTAGTTGCCAAAGAAGCCCAAAAGCGGGCGCAAAAAGAGCTCGCTATTGGGTATTTATAGGCTCGGTTCTTGAGGCTTGATTTAGCGGTACGGCTAGATCTTGCTAAGATTCCCACTCATAGTCCCTGATAGCTCAATTGGCAGAGCAGCCGACTGTTAATCGGCAGGTTCTTGGTTCGAGTCCAAGTCAGGGAGCTTTTCACGTGTGTTACTCCGCCTGATCTTTGACGATTTATCTTCGCCTGACGCTTTACTCCTATTCGCCTGATCCTTGACAGTGTATTCGGCTGATGGTTGACACTCTCCTTCATGATTACGGAGCTCAGTGTTATGGAACAGCGCTATCAAGCGGTTTCTGCAGTAATTCATGACGGCTTTAGCGTCGTCGAAGTTGCCTCTCGTTTTGGCGTCTCGCGCCAGACGATTCACTCTTGGTTGCTCAAATATGAAAAGAGCGGTCTTCCAGGTTTGACCAACCACTCACACAAACCGAGAAGTTGCTCCCACCAGATCAGTGGCGAGATCGATGTATTGATCTGTGAGATGCGAAGGCGCAATCCCGGATGGGGACCGCGCCGCATTGAGTTTGAACTCAACAAAGTGCAGATCCAACCTATGCCATCGCGATCTGCTATCTATCGCGCAATCAAGCGAGCCAATCTAATTGATCCACTGGCAAGGCGCCGGCGAGATGAGAAGTTTAAGAGGTGGGAGCGCGCTGCACCGATGGAGCTCTGGCAGTTTGATGTAGTCGGTGGCATCTATCTTGCAGATGGCGCAGAACTCAAATGTCTGACTGGAGTAGATGATCACTCTAGGTTCTGTGTGAGCGCCGGGCTGATGCGCCGAGCAAATTCAAAGAGCGTCTGTGATCATCTGCAAGCATCCCTTACCCGCCATGGAACTCCGCAGGAGATCTTGACTGACAATGGGAAGGTCTTCACCGGTCGCTTTAACTCCCAGAAAGATATCGAGGTGCTCTTTGACAAGATCTGTCGCGAGAACGGAATCGAGCATCTCTTGACTGCGCCAAGGTCTCCCACCACGACCGGCAAGATCGAACGCTTTCATCGCACCTTGCGCAGTGAGTTTTTGATGGAGAAGAAGTTTGAGAGTTTTGAAGATGCGCAATGGGAGCTAGATCAATTCGTGCTGCACTACAACACCCAAAGACCCCATCAATCTCTAGATATGGCCACCCCGATGGCTAAGTTCAGCGTTGGCGCTCCGGTAGTGAGAGAGATGAGTCATAGTTCATCCACCCTTCCCCAGGGCACCTGGGCAGCAAGGCGAATAGGTGGAAACGGCGTCATTTCTATTGCTTGGCAGCAGATCAGCGTTGGAAAGCACCGCGCAGGGCAAGATGTGGATGTGCTCATCACGGATTCGATGGTGCATGTCTACTATAAAGATGAGTTGCTAAAGACAGCTCTGAGAAGCAATAGCAAGGAGGTGAGAAAGAAACGCGCCTCGGTCTTGAGGAAGTCCTCTTGACCCTTCACAATTAACCACGAGAAGTGTCAAGCATCAGCCGAACCTCTTTCGTCAACCATCAGGCGGAGCCATACA
>CAIYQS010000080.1 GCA_903928395.1 uncultured Actinomycetes bacterium
AAATGTGAGTTTTGTGGATACTTCTGAACGTTCTGTTGACTCCAAGGGGGACTCAAGGGTCGCTCCGTCACGAGTTCGGCGGACGCAGGTGACTCTGCATGACGTTGCAAAATTAGCTGAGGTAGATACTTCAACGGCCTCGCGAGCTCTTCGGAGCTCGACGAGGCACTTGGTTCGTCCCGATACAGTCGCACGAGTAGTTGCCGTGGCGGCAGAGTTGAACTATCGAGTAAATCCTGTTGCAAAGGGCCTAAAAGAACAACGGACGATGACAATAGGAATGATCTTGCCCGATCTGGCAAACCCTCTATTCCCACCAATTGTTCGAGGCATAGAAGATGGTTTACGAAAGAAGGGCTATGTCTTGATACTGGCAAATACAGATCGAGACTCCGCCCTTGAGAAAGAACTTCTTGATGTTCTGCTATCACGCCAGATTGATGGGTTGATATTGGCGACAGCCGAACTAGATTACCCGCAGCTTGAAGAGATTATGGAAACCGTTCCGACTATTTTGGTCAACCGCGCTACAAAAGACTTTCTAGTTCCGACAGTTTCAAGTGATGACTATCAAGGTATCGGTCAGGCGGTTCAACATTTGCATGATCTTGGGCACCGCCGAATCGCTCATGTAGGAGGTTCTGAGAAAGCTTCGACAGGCACGCTGCGTTATCAACATTATTTGAGTTGGATGCACAGATTGGGGCTTGAAGTAGATCCTGATTTGGTAGTTTTTGCAGATTGGGTCACGCAAGATTTTGGTGAAAAGGCATGCACTGAATTACTTGCTAAAACGCAAGATTTCACGGCGATTATCGCGGGAAGCGATCTAGTTGCCCTGGGTTGTTATGCCGCGCTCCGTAAACATAATTTGTCGGTTCCTGAAGATGTTTCTGTAGTTGGGTATAACGGAATCATTTTTTGCAATGAATTTTCGCCACCTCTAACGAGCGTTCATGTTCCAAAATATGACATCGGTTTGTCAGCAGCGTCATTGATAATTGAAGCAATTGAAAATCCCGGTGCTCCAGCAGTTTCAGTACTGCTTCCCACAACACTTCAAGTGCGATCATCAACTAAATCAGTGGCCGGAATTCAAAGAATATGACGATAAAATCAAAAAAAGTTGCAATCGTTGGAACACGGTACGCGAATTTTGCGATTGAAGAAGAAGTCTTTGCCGATCTTGGCGTAACAATTGTTTCTGGCCCTGGTAAGGATTCAGAAGATATTGTTGCGATTGCAGGAGATGCCGAAATTATTTTGGCTGGTGCGCCACCTAAGTTTGATCGAAATACTTTAGAGAAATTGAGTTGTCGTGGGATTATTCGTTATGGCGTAGGTACGGAGTCAGTTGACCTATTAGCAGCAAAAGATTTGGGTATATGGGTTTCACGCGTAGCTGATTATGGGACTGAAGCTGTCGCGACCCATTCAGTAGCCCTCGCTCTCGCGGCGGTTCGTGGCATCCGGGAGGCGGATCGGGTGGTCCAAAATGGGTCATGGGGATTTGCGGATATAAAGCCACTGCATCTTCCATCTGCCCTTACAGTGGGAGTTGTTGGAACTGGGCGAATAGGTCGTCATGCAGCTAAACAGTTCTTAGGACTTGGCTTTAACGTTATAACTTACGACATTGCTCCCCCCAAGGAGCTGCCAGTGGGGATAGAGCTGGTTTCTACGCTCAATGAACTCCTGCGACGAAGCGATATTGTAAGTTTGCATGTACCTGGATCAGCAGATGGTGCCCCATTGATTGGGTCAGCCGAGTTTTCCCTCATGAAATCAGGATCAATCATTGTTAACACTTCTCGAGGTTCTTTAATTAAGTCTTCCTCACTCATCGATGCGCTAAAAAATGGACTCATAAGAACTGCGGCGCTCGATGTCTTTGAGCGTGAACCTGTTCAGATCGCGGATTTTCAGGAAGTTGCCACAAAGATCATTTTTAGCCCTCATATGGCTTGGTACACCGAGGAATCAGAAGCTGATTTGAGATTTAAGGCAGCAACCGAAGCTCGCCGAATACTTTCCGGCGATCGACCACTTGAAATTGTCGTTGAACCATCCCCCGAGAAAGCGAGAGCACGTTTATGAACCGTCATTCGATAATGGATTTGGCAAGTCCCGATGTAAAGGAATTAGTTGCTCGAAGCGCTATCGCGGTGATCCCCATGGGAAGTACGGAACAGCATGGCCCTCACCTTCCTAACGGAACTGACACATTTGTTGCCGAACTTATTGCTATGGATGTCGCTCGGGAACTTGATGCGTTATACGTGCCATTTGGTCCATACGGAGTTACCCCGATACATGCAGATCATCCCGGAACAATTTCATTGCGCCGCGGAACATTTGAAGCGCTCTTGCTGGATATATTGGAAGAACTCACCAATATGGGTATTAAGACCTTTGTTTTTGTAAATTGGCATGAGGGCAATATCCCTTCAATGGACGCGGTTGCTTACAGTGTTCAAAAGCGCCTCGGGATCAATATTGTTTCTGCCCAAGCTTGCTATGTCGCCCAGAGGATTTACAAAGAATTAGGTGGCGAACTGACTCATGGTGGAGGTATCGAAACCCTTGGCGTGCTGGCCTATGACCCTGAGTTGGTCAAGGTAGATCGAGTTACTGAACCATCAAGACCCGTTGGTGCAGAAGAACTTGATGAGATGCGGCGCTCGAAGGAGGTTTATGGATTTGTAACAAATGTCAGCGAATTGGCTCATGATGGATGGTATGGAAATCCACATTGGGCAAAAATGGATTTAGTCAAAGACTTTAGTATGAAAGTGACTGCAGAAATAGTGGTACTGGTGAATGGCGCTAGACGAGCTCGAGCGATTGCACAAAACCGTAAATAAATTTTCAATAACCATACTAAAATATAGGGGGAATGATGGCAGAGAAAGTCCGTCTTGCGAGCGTTGGGTTGGGCCGTTGGGCCCGCGTTCAGGCACGTGGAGCACAACGTGGTGATGTTATTGAATTAGCAAGTTGTTTTAGTCGTGATGAAGCAAAACGGAGCGCATTTCAACAAGAATTTAACATCCCTAAGGCAGCTTCCACTTGGGAAGAATTGCTGGCGGATAAAGATATCGAAGGAATTATTCTTACGACTCCAAACGATACTCACCGAACGCTTATTGAACAGGCCCTTCAAGCAGGTAAGCCTGTTTATACAGATAAGCCCATTGCGGCAACGATGCAAGACGCAGCCTCAATTTTAAAGACCGCCCAGAGCACCCTGGTCCCCTTTGCCGTTGGACATAGCTCCCGTCGCTTGTCGGGTCATCGCCAACAGAAGAAGTGGATCGAAGACGGAACTTTAGGTCCCGTTTCTCTCGCCCAAGCAAACTTCTCTAATGAGCGTGGATTGGAACTAACTCCGGATACTTGGCGTTGGTATGCAGACAAGAGTCCCGGCGGCGCATATATTCAACTAGGCGTGCACCACGCGGATACTCTCCAATACTTGATGGGTCCTGTTAAATCGGTGACCGCTCATGCTAGGAAGCTTTACACAAAATCTGAAGTGCCGGATGCAATTATGTCGATTTTAGAATTCGAATCTGGCGCCTTGGGATATTTAGGAACAGGATGGGCCTCTCCAGGTGTTTACACCTTGTCACTTCAAGGCACAAAGGCAAACCTCTTTTATGATCTAGATTTCACACATTGGGATGATGCCCATGAAGTGGATAATTTTAGTTCTCTTCTATCTCAAGAATATGGAGAATCTTCACGTAGCACCGTCAAACTTCCACTGACAGATATGTTTAAAGAGCAGTTAGAAGAGTTTGCGCTGGCAACGCGTGGGCAAGCAAAGATTGAGGTTGGTGCAGTTGAGGCAGTCCGAGCTTTAGCAGTAATTGACGCGGCACTCTTATCCAATAAGCGCAATGGCGCAGCGGTTGAAATCGCCGAAGTGCTGGATACCGTAGGGGTTGTGCTCTAATAGTGAATAACTTCATTAGAAAGGCTTCGGAATTGACGTTCAACCAATTACCTGGTCGAACGTCAGCTGATCCATTCGCGATGTTTGATATTCCCAGTGATGTGAATATCAGCGCGCGAATTGTGAATCTTTCTTATGATCCGGATAGACATGCACATATGCATCCTAAGACTGTCGAGATTTCCTATGTGTTATCTGGGAGCGGTGAATTATGGTTGGATGGCGAGTTTTATGCCATTGAACAAGGTGATTCGATACTGATCCCTCGCGGAATACCACACGCCACCATCCCCGATCTGGAGAAAACTATGCAATTGCTATGCGTTTTTCCCACTTCGGACTTCTCTTCGAATATTGAAGAGTTAGCCCAGAAAGTGATTAAGAAATGAAACTAGCGAAATTTTCAGACTCTCAGGGGGATCATTTTGCCCTGGTCGAGGGGGATAGATTTCACGTTCTTCCGTACAGTTCTCTTACCGAAGTGTTAACCAAAGGTATTGAAGGGGCAAGATCGAGCGTCACAGAAGGAGTTGACTTCGATCAAATGAGTTTGCGCAATCCATTTGAAAACACATGCAGGATTTTTTGTATTGGAATGAACTACAGCGCTCACGTAAAGGAAACCGGGAAACCTGCCCCGGAATTCCCTTCGATCTTTGCAAAATTTCCTTCCACTCTTGCCGATCCCTATCAGGACATCATTTTGCCGGAGGACTCCTTTGAAGTGGACTGGGAAGTTGAATTAGGGATCGTTATCGGAAAATCTGGAAGAAATCTGGCTGAAAGCGATGCGCTTTCGATTGTGGCTGGCTATGTTGCGGTAAACGATATTTCAATGCGTGACTGGCAGTCTAAGACAACTCAATGGTTTCAAGGAAAGAATTTTGAGAAAACTACCCCCGTGGGACCATACATAGTAACTCCAGATGAATTAGATCATGCTCGAGCTCTCGCTATAACCTGTGAAATCAACGACGAAACGATGCAGAGTGGAAATACATCTGATCTGATTTTCAGTGTGCCTTACCTGCTTTCCTATATCTCTCGATTCACCACCCTGCTTCCTGGAGACCTGGTGATCACAGGCACGCCTGGCGGCGTGGGGATGGGTAGGACTCCAAAAAGATTTTTGCAAGCCGGAGAGACTTTAACTTCTTCAATAGCAGGAATTGGGAGTTTAAGAAATCGGTTTGTGCTTACACAATGAATCTTCCACGTGAAACGAACAAGGAGAAATGATGCTCAAAAGGACAACGAAGTCTACTGTTAGCAAAATTTTGAGCATTTCTGCTGACGAGGAAGACCCAATAGCGATTCGTATCGAACACATCTGCAAATGGTTTGGCGATCTTCTCGTACTGAAGGACGTCTCGTTAGAGATTGCAAAAAATGAATTTGTTTGTATCGTAGGCGCCAGTGGTTCTGGCAAGACAACGCTCTTACGAATGCTCAATGGCCTTGCAGAAATAGATGTGGGCCGAATCTTGGTCGATGGAACCGAAGTTCAGGGTCCGCGTAGAGATATGGCGATGGTTTTTCAGCAATTTGATCTATTTCCTTGGAAGACCATTGATAAGAATATTTCATTTCCATTGGATTTAGTTGGTATGGATAAGGGGGAAATTGCCGAACGGGTCAAAGCTGCAATCACGCTGGTTGGTCTTGATGGTTTTGAATCCAAGTATCCAAATCAATTATCTGGAGGTATGAAGCAACGGGTGGGACTGGCCCGCGCCCTGGTGGTAAGACCCAGTGTGCTTCTCCTAGATGAACCATTTGGTGCAGTAGATGCCCAAACTCGCGAAACTTTGCAAGAGGAGTTGCTCAAAATATGGAGTGATTTACGTCAAACAGCAGTTTTTGTTACTCACAGTATTGACGAAGCTATTACCTTGGCAGATCGAATCGTTGTTATGAGTGCAAGACCTGGCCAGGTTAATGGAATATTAGATGTTGATATTCCTAGACCTCGTACGGTTGAGTCGGTACGCAGAGATAGCAGGTATCCAGGTCTACGTGAACAAGTCCGAGCACTTATTGGTGGCCAGGAAGGAAATCATGAATAACCAAAACAACCCAAATAGCGACAGCGTGCCTTTCGATATTGAGAAAGTAGGAGCGGAGCTAATTGCAAAACGGAAAATGATTCAAAAGAAACAGAAGCGCACCAGAATTTACTTGCGTGGAAGCTCTCTTGTTTTCATTGCTGTCGGATGGCAGATTTATGGTCTTCACAGCATGGCAATCCTCTTCTCACCTCTCACGAAGGTTTTTTACGATACCTATGAACTCTTCTTCACGCGACAATTGGGGGAAGCAATTCTGGTAAGCCTTCAAACATTTGGTTTCGGCCTTATTGTCGGTTCCACGATAGGAATTTTTTTGGGAATGATGCTGGGATTATTTAAGAACTTTGATGCGTTGGCCGGAGTATATATATTTGCCCTCTATTCGACCCCAATGGTTGCGTTAGTTCCACTCCTCACAATTTGGTTTGGCTTTGGAACTGCAGCGCAATATTTGATCACAACCCTATTTGTTGTTTTTCCAATGACCATTAGCGTCTACAACGGCGTTAAGCATGTGGATAAGGGTTTGTTGGAAGTAGGCGAATCTTTTTGTGCAACTCGAGTGCAATCTTGGCGGCACATAGTGCTACCGAGCGCAGTGCCATTTATCGTTACTGGTTTGAGCCAAGGCGTTGCTATGGGCATGGTCGGTATGTTTATAGCGGAAATTTCAACCCAGTTAAGTGGGCTCGGCTCTGCATTGACTGCGCAGGCAAATGCCTATCACACGGCGAGAGTCCTCGGCATTATTCTCATAATTATGTTTATGGGTGTAACTTTCCGAACAATTATGAGAATGCTCGAAAGAAAAGTCGCTCCGTGGTTTTCGCAGAGCTGATTGACTCTCAATACTGATATGAAATTAGCTGCGGGCAAATACATCTCTTTGGCTTCTCCAATTATTTTCGGTGCATTTGCCCTCAATCATTTCGTGCCCTCGCTGAGCCCGCTTTTCCTAGCACTGCTAGCTGGTTTGATTATTGGGAATACCATTCAATCTAATGCAATGATTGATGCCGGCGCCCCAATCATGTCCAAATATGGAATGCGACTTGGTATTTCTTTGCTCGGATTGCAGATCAGCTTTGGGAATTTCAAGTCAATTGGCTGGACAGGCTTCATTGCCATTCTAATAGTAGTTGTCACGACCTTTACCGTAACGCGAGTTCTAGGCAAATATTTGGGTTTTACCCCTGGTCTTTCGCTGCTTATTGCAAGTGGGTTTTCAATTTGTGGTGCTTCGGCTATAGCTGCCGTAGGTGCGGCGCGAAAGAGCGATAAAGATGAAATTTCCTATGCTGTAGGTCTTGTCACATTGCTGGGGACTCTCTCAATTTTTGTCATTCCGCCTATTACCAAACTTTTGAAGCTCCATGACACCACCGCGGGCGCTTGGATTGGGGCGGCCGTCCACGACATTGGTCAGGTAATCGCCACTTCTTCATTTGTTGGCGGGGATACAATCAAATACGCAGTCATAACCAAACTCTCTCGTGTCGTACTCCTTGCACCTTTATTAGTAATGCTTTCCCTAAGGGGAAATCAGGAAACTGTGAAAATAGGAAGAGTCAAAGTTCGCAATCTGTTCCCGCCATTCATCTTTGGGTTTATTGCTCTTGTCATTGTGAATAATTTCATCACTATTTCCAAAGCGGGTCTAGCTGACTTCAGCAACCTCTCAAAATTCTTACTCTCCTTTGGGCTGTTCTCTATGGCGATTAAGGTTCGATTCTCATCACTTCGAAGGATCGGGGGCAAGCCGCTGGTCTTCGGGATAGTTATGTGGATCCTTTTCGGAGCCTTCTCACTGACCGTCATTCGCGTACTAGGCATATAAAAGGTTTGGCACTCTACTTAGGATCGGGACACCCCTTACTTCATTGATTATCATTAATTGCTTGCTTCGCTCAGCCTCGCGAGAGGGTCCTGGATCGGGATGGAGACATTGTGACCGAGAATTTAGTTCATCCCTTTAGCATTGGGGATCGCACTCAATCTGATTTATTGGGTGGCAAAGGTGCGAATCTTGCCGAGATGGTACGAATTGGATTGCCAGTGCCACCGGGATTCACGATTACTACACAAGCCTGCAGGGAGTTTTTGAGTTCTGGTTCGATGCCAAGTGGGCTCCAAATAGAAATCGACTCCGCGCTGAAGAATCTGGAAGCTGCACTGGGGAAGGAATTTGGAAACCCCGAAAATCCACTCTTGGTATCTGTTCGATCCGGAGCAAAATTTTCAATGCCC
>CAIYQS010000081.1 GCA_903928395.1 uncultured Actinomycetes bacterium
ATTCCCTTGCAGAGCTAAAGAACAAATTGCAAAACCCCAATTTGCACATTTATGAGATCGACTTTTTAAGTGAAGATTCGATTAATAATTGTGTCAAGAGCGTGGAGAGCGCTTTGGGAGGAATACACGCTGGAATTAACTGCGTGGGAATCCTAGGTGAAAACGGCAGTAAGGCAGAGGACGTTGACATTGAGAATTTTGACCTGGTTTACAAAATAAATCTTCGAGGCGCACTGATTTTCACTAAATCGCTTTTAAAAGGTATGTCTGCCCGTGGGTATGGACGTATTCTTCATCTTGCCAGCATTTCAGGAAAAGATGGCAATCCGCTCTTAGTGTCGTATTCAGCCACAAAAGCAGGTCTGATCGGAATGGTTAAAAGTATTGGCAAGGAGTACGCAACCTCTGGAATTACAATCAATGCGATGGCTCCGGCGCTTATTGAGACGCCGATCCTGGAAGGATTTTCGGAAAGCACTTTGGCCTTCTTAAAATCTAAAATCCCAATGAATAGGTTTGGGACAACAACCGAAGTGGCGCTGTTGGCAGCTTGGATAGTTTCACCTGCATGCAGTTTCACTACTGGTTTTACTTTTGACCTATCAGGGGGACGGGCCGTTTATTGATTTAAAGATCGGCTGTTAGCCCACCATCGACTAGTAGGGGAGTCCCAACCACAAAACTTGCATCGGAGGAGGCTAAAAAGGTGATTGCTGCCGCAATCTCCTCAGGCTTAGCAGCACGACCAAGGACATTATCCTCGAGCACGTATCCTAGATCGTCTAATGTACGCCCAGTGGAGAGAGCATGGAGTCTGGACATATCGGTGTCGACCCCTCCAACCACAACGGAATTCACTCTGATTCGATCTTTGATGAAGTCGATTGCCATCTGCCGGCTCAAAGCTACAACCGCTCCTTTACTAGCGGCATAGGCGGGCACCTTCTCCATCGTGGCGAAGGCATGAACTGAGGCGATATTAATAATAGCCCCGCCAATCTTCTTCATATATGGAATGGCAAATTTGGAAGTCAAAAAAATACTTTTGAGATTTGTCGCCAGAATTTGATCCCAATCTTCTTCAGATGTTTCGGTAATGTCACCAAACAAGAATTTACCGGCATTATTAACGAGGACATCAATCCGACCATTTTTCTTGCCAATTGATTCAATTGTTGAAGCAACCGACGCAGAATTTGTAACATCACATTTTAGAAAGTGAGCGGTCTCGCTGTGACCCGCTAACGAGCGGATCCATTCATTTCCCAATTCCTCGCGGAGCCCTAACCCGTAGATGGTGGCTCCTTCGAGAGCAAATCGGGTGGCGGTAGCTCTTCCTATTCCTGACTCTGCACCAGTAACAATTACAATTTTTCCATTAAACCGCCCGGGAAGAAAACTCGGTGTGTTATCCATGGACGAAAACCTTCTTTCGTTTCTTGTCTACTCCTAGGGAAATTAGCACTACTACCCCTGTAATAACTGTTTGCCACCACTGATTTATGTTCGAAATAACCATTCCAGTAGCAACAATTTGCATCAATAGAATACCTAAGACGAGTCCAAGAACAGTTCCTCGTCCTCCGAAGAGGCTATTTCCGCCTATAACCAGCCCGGCGATTGCTAGCAATTCCCACCCTGACCCAAGTGAGGTTCTGGAGCTACTGAAATAAATATCTGCAACGTATCCAGAAAGAGCCGCTCCGGCACCTGTGAGGACAAATAAGATAGTTTTTACCCGGTTAACATTTACTCCAGCAATCCTCGCCGCCTCCTTGTTGCTACCGATTGAGGCTGCAACCTTTCCGAAATTCGTGTGATTGAGCAATATTTCTGCAAGAATAACCAAAATAGCAAAAATAAAAATAGAAAAATAATTTCCTATAAATGAATCTTTAAATCCGTGCCAAGGTTGCGGAAAATTAAGGATTGGTTCCGACTGAGATATAAAATCAGCGAGGCTTCGAGCGATAAAAAGCATGGCAATGGTGGCTATAAATGAGGGCACGTTCCCATACAGCACAACTAGTGCGTTAATCAATCCGACAACGACTCCAACCAAAATACTTGCACAGAAACAAAGGAACATATTGACGTGGAGGTGAGTGGCTAGCATCCCCCCAACAATCGCGGACAAGGCTGTCACCGCGCCAATCGAGATATCGAATTCTCCTGAAGCGATTAGGAGAGTCAGAAAAGTGGAAGAGATTCCAACAAATACTATTCCTTGAACAATGGAAAGGATGCTCGCGTAAGTCGCAAATTCTGGCTTCAGAGCGGTAAAAATTCCAAAGATGATTAATACAAAAATAACTCTCTTCATCAAAGGTGAGGTATTTATTGAAAATTTCATTTCATTTCCCACCAATCGACATGAGCATGAGATCATGCTCGTTTTCAATTTTCCCGATCATCTCACCCTGGAGTTTGCCGCCCGAAAAAACCAGAACGCGATGGCTTAATTCAAGTAGTTCAGGGAATTCGCTACTTACCAGGATTATTCCAACGCCTTGTTCCGCCAAACTGTGAACAATTTGGTAAATCTCGGCTTTTGAAGCGATGTCAACTCCTTTTGTGGGTTCATCCAGCATCAAAATTGTAGGTTTGGTGAGGAGTCCCTTTCCAATAAGTACTTTTTGTTGATTTCCTCCACTCAGATTTCCGATGAATGTTTCGACGTCTGAGGGTTTTACATCCAACGCTTGCGAAGATTCGTTTGCGAGTGTTTTTTCGGCTTTCCGATCCAAGAAAATCCATTTCTTGCAGCTGTTCAATATTTTCGCGGTTAGATTTGGGCGGATTGGAAGATTGAAAAAGAGCCCTTCGGCCTTTCGATCCTCGGTTATGTAGCAGATACCCGCCTGCAGAACTTTTGGTGTGGAACGACCAAAACTTTTGTCACCACTTAATTCAACTTCTCCAGAAAGGATCTTATTGTCTCGATAAAGGGCTTTAAGTATTTCTGTTCGACCAGAACCTAACAAGCCGCCCAGGCCTAAAATTTCGCCAGCCCGCAATTCAAAAGAGAATTCGTCTAGGATTTTCTCACCTGGTTGACGTGGATTCTCCACGATTAAGTCTTTGACTCTGAGCAATATTTCAGCGTTTGGATCCAACTCATTTTTCATTGGGTATAAATCTCCGAGCGAGCGCCCAATCATGTTTTCAACCAAAATGTCGGTATCGAAATCTTGGCGTTTACACTCGTAGGCGACTCGACCGTCTCTCAAAATAGAAACTTCATCGCAGAGATCCACAATTTCGGAAAGTTTGTGGGTAATGAATACCGTTGTAAATCCCCGATCCTTCAAACTTCTTACCATCGCGAAAAGTGTCTCGATTTCATCGGCAGTCAAACTAGATGTTGGCTCGTCCAATACTAGAACTTTAGGTTGAGCGTAGAGTGCGCTTGCGATCATAAGAATTTGTTTTTGGGGAAGTGTAAGTGAGTCCGCCAATTGAGAACTATCCAAAGGAATGTGATTGGAATCCAAAAAAGTTTGGACTTTACTCTCCGACTTCCTTTTTGAAAAAAACTTTATGCTTTTTGTTACAAGTTCGGAAAGAAGTATATTTTCAGCGACAGTAAGGGTTCCGGCAACCGTGATTTCTTGGGGGACAATCGCGATTCCAAAGTTCTGGGCATCGCGTGGGGAGCGAAGCTGTACTTCTTTACCCGCAAGCGTGATCGTGCCATCAAAAGATCCATCGGGGTAGAAACCGCTCAGGATTTTCATAAGAGTGGATTTCCCCGCTCCATTTTGACCGATGAGTCCGTGAATTGATCCCTGAGTGATTTTTAAACTTACATCATCTAGAGCCTGAACCCGTCCAAAAGATTTGCTGATATGTGACATCTCCAAGGCATATGAATTAACTTCAATCGAATCCACTTGGTTCTCCTCAGGTATGTCGGAATCGCTTCTCTTGACCGAGAAGTTACCCTCCCCAGCAGGTTTAGGGGAGGGTAACTCTCTAATGCATTTACAGAACTAAATTTTGAAACTACTAATTCAAAATTTACTTCTGTGCAGCTACACGAGCATCGACTTCGTCCGCAACCTTGTAGTACGGAGCGAGGCCACTTGCAGTAACAATTGGAGCAGGAAGTAAATTTGCGAACTTTGGCTTCTGACCGCAAATAGCCTGAGCCAATAGATCTACAGCCATTTCATGCTCTTCGTAACCAGGCTGTGCCGCAATCGCAAATATTTTTCCAGCTTTTACTGCATCCATGTTTGGTCGAGTTGCGTCTGGTCCGATGGCATAAACGGTTCTTCCAGTTTGATCAGCGGCACCCGCCCACGTAACTGGGCCAGCTCCTGTTGTTGAAAGTGCTCCAACAACATCTGGATGAGCAAGGAGGAGGGAAGCTGCAATTGAAATTGCCTTTGGTGGGTCAAAGCCTTCGACGATAGGCTTTAATACTTTGACCTTCGGATACTTCAGATTCATCTCTTTCTTAAACGCGGCTGCGACTAGATCTTCTTCCGCATTAAATGAACCTTCTGAGACGGCAACAGTTCCCTTGCCCTTGATTTTTGCTCCAATAGCGTCTGCTGCGCTCTTGCCCCAAGCGGGAGCGTCGAAGGCGGCAAATGCTAGAAGCCCAGGGTATTGATTAGGGGTTACTACAACGTGTCCCATAGTGACAGGGATTTTGGCTGCGGCAAACTTTGCGATCAAATCCTTTTCTGTTGGATCGATGAATCCAAGGACCAATCCGTCAGGCTTGTTCGCTAAAATTCCTTCGCCAAGTGCAACGGCTTTCGTCCAATCTGAATCATCAGGGGCGGCAATTGTTGCGCTCTTGAAGCCCAACCGCTTTGCCTCATCAAGGAAACCTTGCTGCCAGAGGCGAAGTGTTGGGTGACCCTTCAAAACTGAGAGCCAGTAGATGTTCTTCTGACTGACGTCACATGGAGCTTTCGCAATTGGGACGTAAGGTTTAGCAGCAGCCGCAGATGCTGCCTGTGATGTTGATGTTGTCGCCACTATTAGTGATAGCGACGTTGCTAGAACCAGTCCAATCAGACTAGTTCGAGAGGCCTTCCGACCGAAAGCATTTGTCATCGGGGTCCTACCCTTTCCGTTAAGTGTCGATCCTCTTTAAAAGCAGTCCTTTCAAAGGGGCCTAGCCAGTCTTTCGGTCTTGTGGGGTGGCCAAAAGAGAGTTTTTTATCTCGTAGACGATCTACTGTATACAAGATAATATTTTTTGCTTATCATTTACCTATGGTTTGGTTCTGTCAATAGATTTCTAGATAATAAATATGCAAGGTTTTAAAGAGGCAATCGAACAAAACGAAAGAATTTAATGAAAGTTAGGAGCATCGGGTGAGCAAGATTCAAGTACTGCAACGGAG
>CAIYQS010000082.1 GCA_903928395.1 uncultured Actinomycetes bacterium
CACCTTGGCCGAGGAAGAGTTAAAAGAGATGCGCGCGAGAATGCACACCCTGGATCGTCTGGCCAGAGCCTAGCGGAGGCGGCTGAGGATTGACTCGGTGTCCGGGTAATCGATTCCTTTCAATCGCGGCCGGAATCAACATCGACGGATTCACGATTCACTACCGTTAGATTCGATAGGCAGTTGTATTCGATGCCACCTCTAGTCGGGTTGCACAAGAATTCTGGCACTATGAGCGCCTGTGCAACTTAATGCAATTCACGTACTCCGCCCTCTCTGTGATTTGAACCTCAGCTGCACTCTGAAGACTCAACTCAGATGGAAACCAGAGTTTCTGGGGCGTGGCTATTTTGAGCGTCCACACGCGATCCCTCATAAATCCGCCAAAGATCACAATCACAACTATTTCAGAAAACATTTTTGGAATCGTGCTGATCTGACGTACAATGTCACCAACAAATGGCTTCAGGCGCAACCATACCAATTGGGTCACCTAAAATCACTCCAAGAGTATCTTGGTTTCGAGCTGTAGCGTCGGCAGTCTTCCTGCTAATCATGATCTTGGCTTGCCTAACATCATTGTTTACGCTTATCCGTCGACTTCAGGCTGAAAGACTCTCACTTAGTAATTCTACTTTAATAGTCAGTCCTCAAGACATTGATACATTAACATTGGTTCCGGGGATTAGTGCATTGAACCCTCACTTCTTAGTGTTGAGGATAGACGATCTAAGTTCGCAAAGGGCGATCATGCGACTTACTGGGGAAACCCGCTTTTCGACTCCGATGCTCATCGTACCGGGCGGGAAAGGAGTGTACCGATACTCGGGGCAACGTGCAGTTTTCACTATTCTTGAACCACTTTTTTCAAACACCAACAAATTTGTTGCTGGAGAAAGAGCTGTTTTCACAATGATCGGGATCGCAGTCTTTTGCTTCTTGTTTTCACGCGAGATAATGATCGCAACTGCCTTTTTGCCATTCCTGGCGGTAGTTTCCTTTCTAGGACTGCCTGGGACTTGCCTTTGGTGCACCACCGGAAATGACGCTCTCGCTGCCGTCGCACCGATTATCGGTCTGACCTACGCCCTTTTGGCACACGTCTTGATATCAAGGAACTTAATCGCTGTGAAAGGATTGGCAATAGGCTTTCTGGTCGTAAGCGCCTGTCTTTCATTTGGACAACTTGTTCTCATTGCGTTGCAGCCAAAATTTTGTCCAAGTTGCCTCGTGTTCTTCACCGTCGTGGTCGCGTATTTGTTCTCGATGTTGGGTGCCGTAGCCTGCGGAAAGGAATATCGATTCATCCGACTACCCAACATCGCAAATCACACGCTCGCTTTAATGTTGGTGCTTCTAATTGCGAGAAACACCCTCATCCTATTTGGTTTTGTAAAGCTTGACGGACTGAAACCTCACGTGAGCCCAAACTTTGTGGGACGTAGTCTAGAAGACTTCGTGCCGCGAAACACGACCCAGGCTGGTGGGATCGTGTTACTGGCTCAGGAGGGATGTCCAGAGTGCAAACAAGCAGACATAGCCCTTCATAGCGCGGGGTTGAGGTTTACTATCTACGAACCCAACCCAAAATCGGGGGTTGGTAAATTCCTGATAGACGCTCCGATGGGCGTCCCAGTTGTTCTGGTAACAGACAAGCATTTGCGGATTGTTTATCAGCGTGATGGATGGATTTCCAGGAGTGGTGAACAGCTTCTCATTAGGGAACTCACCAAGGAGGCTCAAAATGCAAATCGGTAAGCGTAGAATTCTTTCAGGTCTGGGTGTGCGAATGTTGGCATTAATAGGGTGCTTGTGCGCCTGTATATACTGTTCTAGCCTGATTGCAAATGCCGCTGATACATCGCTATCAAAATCGAAATATGCACCGCCTACGGCTTACCTGTGCTATCCGGAGCAGGATCCGATAACAATTGGGGTCAATACAGGGTGCTCCACCGGAGGGTCTTGCCCCTGGTACACTCCTAATCGGGGTAAATTCTGGTATCGGGCCTATCTATGTCAGTACGATCCAACGACAAAGGTCAATACTGGACTTTGCAATAGCCCCTCTTGTACCTTCTATTACAGTGGGTGTTGTAATGATCTCGACTATTCGACCCATTGCGATTCTGGCGCTCCGGTTTGTCCACCGACCTACCCGGGGCCGTAGCATAGCGCTGAAGGAACTGACGTGAAGAAGCGAACGAGTGCGTTTACCGTCCTGGAGATTATTACTGTGACGCTAATCGTAGCTGTGGTTGCCGGTTTAGTTGCCCCAACCTTGGTGGCTGCAAAGCTGGCTTCGAAGAAGGCAACTTCGATCTCAAACCTTCACCAATGCGGCATTGCGCTCCTTCTTTACGTCGAGCAAAATGACGACGGGACACTCCCCAGTTTCGATTTGGCCCGTACTCTCCTTGGTGCGCTCCCAACATGTGATCCTGCAGATTCTTGGCGCAAGAGTTGCTCGGAACGTCTCAGAGATCCCATGATTGGTTCCTACGGATATATCCGGGGCACACCGCTGTTTCAAGACGAACAAGGTGCAAGAGTGATTCAACTGGCTTCTAATCCTATAGTAATGATTTCAATCTTTTATGCCCGTTACCAGATACCGCAATTCCAAGGCGACCAACCGCCACTAAATCTGTGTCAAACTGCAATAAATGTTGGTTGCAGGTATCCATCGGGTCTCATAGGCCTAAGGTATGATTCATCGGCATCCATTCTAAGGGTACCGTTGGCTAATGGCCAGCCACCGCTGTTTTCTTGGACGGCGGCGTTCCTCTCGGACAACGGCGACTGGATTCAGGTGATAAAGTGAGCCAAGATTCAAATTCGAACGCACAACACAAATTGAGCCTTCGAGAATTAATGATGGACCTTCCGCGGGCTTGGAAATTTGTGATTGGAGTCGCTGGCTGTGCCATAGTTGCTCACTACTTGCCTCTATTCTTCGTAACCATTACTGGAATTTGGAGCGATTTGCCACTCAATCC
>CAIYQS010000083.1 GCA_903928395.1 uncultured Actinomycetes bacterium
ATAGGCTGCAAAATTCTTGGTTGCCCAGAACTTGGCCGCATAGGACTTGGCGTGTGTTGTATGTGTAGCCGTTGTGCTTGGCACACACGCCAAATAGGCAGCAGAATAGACAGCACTTGATGTGCTGGTTCCGCGTAGTGTCGTTGACACAGTTGCCTCCTTGGCTTTAACTATCTAAACAATTCAACCGATTGGTCAAATTCCCGCGACAGTCCGATAAGGGTACGGGGGCGATATCTATTCGTGCAACTTAATTAAATTAATAAATCTCGACTATTTGTCGAGAATCAGGGGTGCCAGAAATTCACTTGGCTCCCCCGAATAACTCACATGAACTGTGCGCTTAGCCCGCGTAAGCCCTACGTAGAAAAGTCGACGTTCTTCCTCAACTTCGTTGCCCAAGGGCAAAATCCCATCATTTACGCTCACAAGGAAGACGTGATCCCACTCCAACCCCTTAGCAGCGTGAAGGGTCGAAAGCACCACGCCAGGAAGGGTGGGAGGGTTGTTCTGCTCGGCGCGATCTTCCAATTCCCGAAGGAAGGTCCGCAGCGTCGGCGCCCCAGCCTCCTTCATTGTGGTCGCTAGGGTAAGAAAAGCCCGGACATAATCCGTGCTTCCAAATGGCTGTAATACTGACTTCAAATCATGGAGCCAATCGTTACCTTCTGAAGGTAGTACCGATGCGCTGCGAATCACCCGCATCGCATCACGAACTTCGGTCCGATCGAAGAAGCGCTCGCTATTTTTTAATTGGGTTTCAATCCCGTGGGCTTTAAGCGCAGCTTCAAATGAATCAAGCCCAGAATTCGTGCGAGCTAAGATTGCGATGTCAGAGTGCGTCTTGCCGAGTTTAGTTATCGAATCCACAACCGCCTTGACCTCTGAGTGTGCGGTACTAAATGCGCGAAGTTCAAGTTTTTCACCGCGCTCATTGACAGAGGTAAGTTCATGATCATCGTGCGAAACTCCAGCTTTGAGAATTCGATTTGCCGTTTCAATGATTTCTGGAGTTGACCTGTAGCCACGCGTTAACTTAATAATGGGAGCTTTTGGAAAACGATGCGTAAACCCAAGTAAGAATTGCGAACTTGCCCCAGCAAATGAATAAATGGTCTGCGCCGCATCTCCCACAACGCAGATGTCATCCCGATTGCCCAACCACAAATTAAGGAGGCGTTGTTGCAAAGGCGAAACATCTTGGTATTCGTCCACCGTAAAATATCGATATTGATCTCGAATCCGTTCTCGGACATCGCGATCTTCTTCTAACATCCCAACCGTTAGTAAAAGCACATCTTCGAAATCGATGATCCGCTCTTGATGCTTGAGAGTTTCATACGCCTGATAAACCTTTGCGATTTCGGCGAAGTTCTCTTTGTCCGGCCGACCATTTGGAATTCGAAGTGTCCGTCCAACGGAAAGGGCTTCTTCAACATAGTCACTTGGGGCAGTTTGCAGCGCTTTAGCCCACTCAATTTCCCCGCTTATTTCTCGAAGTGTGGAAACTCCCGGGACAAGCGTGGTGTCGCTCAAATTCATCGCTTCGCCAAGAAAACTTCCCTTAGAAGTTAATAGCTTCGGAAAGCTACCTCCGAATGAATATGGCCAGAAATACATCAACTGCTTGAGCGCTGCTGAGTGAAAAGTTCGAGCCGCAGCGTTCGGGACTCCCAAGGTCCTAAGTCGCGCGCGCATCTCACCGGCTGCTCGAGCCGTAAAAGTCAGCGCTAACGTTTTTGTTGGATCGGTGACACCCGCAGCAACCGCGTATGCGATGCGGTGGGTGATTACTCGGGTCTTACCGGTTCCGGCGCCGGCAATAATGCACAGTGGTCCCCGAATATTTGTTACTGCACTTCGTTGCTCTGGATCTAATCCAACAAGAATCTCTTCGAGTTCCATAGGTAGCCTTACGGACGCCAAGTTTCTGCACCAGGAAGTGGTGGGCGATCCGAGCCATACCACGCTTGAATCATCGCCCTTGCAACACTAATTGATGGCGGAAGTAAGAGCGTTCCTTCGGTAATTGCGGCATATAGGTCATTACGGGTGAACCATTGGATTTCAACAATCTCTTGGCCATCTGGTCTGGCATTTTCTGGATCTTGAATCGTTGCTTCAAAGGCAATCATCAATGATTGCGGGAAGGGCCAAGGTTGTGAACCCAAGTAATTTATATCGGCAACGGCGACTCCAGCCTCCTCCGCGACTTCACGCACAACGCATTGCTCGAAGGATTCTCCAGCCTCTACGAAACCGGCGAATGTCGAAAAACGATGTTCAGGCCAAACGCTCTGCCGCCCTAACAGTATTCGATCATCTTTATCTTTTACTAAGACGATAATCGCGGGATCGGTTCGCGGATAATGCTCGTGACCGTTTGAGCAGTGTCGGAGTGATCCACCTTGCGCTGGATGCGTCGAAGCTCCGCAAGTTGAACAGATTGGATTCTTGTGGTGCCAGTGTGCAACGGCTTGGCCATGCACTGCGAGGCCGATTTCAAGTCCACTGAGTTCTGAGCTAATTTCACGGAGCGACTTGTAATCTTCATCGGCTCCAATATTTACCTCCGAGCACCAGAGAAAATAGAAATTCGAGTCCATTTGACCCAAGAAAATTCTCTCGCCTGCTCCGGAAATCTGGTCACTGTTCAAAAAGGCCAATCGACCGCCATCGGTTAAAAATGCTTCTCCATTGAAATGAATAATCTCTGCAATGAGCCAGGCGGCGCTCACCGCCTCATCATTTGAGCGGATATGAGCTGCCCGATCGATCTTTGAACGGGAAAGCGGCAAATTCAAGATTTTCATTAGGAGGCGACCCTACTAGCCTCACCTCATGAAGGTCATCTCATGGAATATTTTCAACGGCCAAGCAGCAGACCCTAGGCAACCAGTCCCCCCGCTCAAGGAGTCCATCCAAGCTGCGGTTTCTCTCGTTGGTTGCGACGTCATAGCCGTGCAAGAAGTGGATGAAAATCAACCACGCTCCGGTTCGGTACATCAAATGGAGGTAGTCGCCGAAGCGATCGCGGCGGCGCATTGGGGATATGCACGCGCAGTAATAGGCACTCCCGGTTTTGGGTGGCGTAAACCAACGGCAGAAGAAAAAATCATTCACTCAGATTCCGCTCTCCCCGGATATGGAATCGGCTTGGCCTCCAGAATTCCGGTAAAAAATTGGCATCGTGTGGATCTTCCAGCCTCCTGGTTTGGATTTGCGCTGGCGTATCCAACGGACAAGGGATTCCGATTGAAGTATGCAAAAGATGAGCCACGAGTTGCAATCATTGCTGAGTTGGAAAATGGATTCACGGTTGCAGCGACACATTTATCCTTTGTGCCATTTTGGAATTACTTTCAATTGCTCAAGCTCATGCGTTATATGAAAAAATTACCAGGTGCGCCGCTAATAATCGGTGACATAAATCTTCCTTGGAATATTCCCCCACACTTCACCTCGTGGAAATCATTGGTGAGCAAGAAGACTTTTCCTGCTTACAAACCAGCGTTGCAATTTGATTACCTACTCTGCCCAACATCTCTGAAAGCACAACCGCTAGAAATACCTACTTCTAGATTAAGCGATCACATGCCTATAGGTGCAAATATCGAATTAAATTAGCTCCACAGACCCGATAATTGCTGCAATCTCGTCGGTATTTGAAAGATTTTCGCGGTACACCGTCTGATTGTCTGCAACGTAATGAAACGCGGCGCGAATCTTTTCGATCGGAATTCCGTGCGACATGGAATACGCCAATCTATACATCGCCAATTGAATGGAAGCGTTCTCTAGATCTTCACCTGCTTTAACTCGCCCGGTCTTCCAGTCGACAACTTCGTACATATCTCCGTCGCGGTAGACGGCATCTATTCGTCCGCGTAAGACCACACCTTGGATCACGGTTTCAAATCCCTCTTCTACCGCAATGGGGTTACGTTTTGACCACTTAGATGCGAGCCACTTCTCCTGCAATTCCGCCAGCGGGACATCCGCGGGAGCAGTTGGGTCCAAAAAGTCTTCATCGAAGAGAGTTTGGGCGCCGAACTGACGTTCTACCCAGAGATGGAATTGCGTGCCCCGCTTTGCATATTGATCAATATGGCGTGGCATTGGCCTACGAATGTCGCTGGCGAGTTGCGCGAGGCCATTGTTCATCGTAATCAAAGTAGAGACGCTCAGTCGCTGCGGGAGGAAGACCAATTCGGCCTTTTTAGTCTGGTGCACCTCATGGATGAGTGCTTTTGCATCTAGAAGAAGTGAATAACGATAAGGATCCGTTTCAGTTTTCAGGGCGGTTTCAATTTCTATTGGAGCAGATTGCTCAACTAATTTTGCAGATTGCACAATCAGCATCGAGCGCTCGCTTATAACCGGCCATATTTCAGTTCTGGGTTCAGCGATCGCAGGATTTTCTGCGGGAGCCACCGCATTGGAAAGAATTGCTTGCGCATCGCTCGCCGAAATGAAGTCATACACCATAGTGAATAATTCGCTCTGATCCACTGCTTCCTTGCCATCGCGGAACCACGATGCAGTACAGAGCAGATGTGATTTTGCCCGAGTAAAGGCAACGTAGCCCAGTCGCAATTCTTCGAGATAATGACGAGCCTTGTGGGCATCCTCAAATCGTGCGACTGCCTTGCTGACTTCTGAAGCCTTAAGCGCTGAGCCGCCGGTGGGAAATTCAAAATCTGTTAGCTGCAGTCGATCACCACGAAACCTTATTGGCAGTGAACCCGAATACTTGATCCATGATGAGGAGCGCGAAGATTTGTTGGGAAAGACATCTTTGAGCAATCCTGGAACAACAACGACATCCCACTCTGCGCCCTTAGCCGCGTGAATCGTGAGAATCTGAATTGCGCGGTTGTCTACGGTTACTGTTGCGGGTTTAAGGCCACCCTCTCGCTTTTCGGCGGTTTCAAGCCAACTCAGGAATGCCGAAATCGTTCCGCCAGTTTTTTGAAAAGCAGCCGCTTCATCCAAGAATTTATCTAAATGCCTTCTGCCGTTCTGCCAACCATCGCGAACTAACGTTTCACAATCCAAGCCAAGAAAACGTTCGGCGGTTGAGATTTTGTCAGTGATGGAGCCAGTCATTACGCGGCGGAGCGAGGTTAAGTCACGTGAAAATTTCTTTAGCCTGGACAAGCCTTCCCCGGAGAAACTGGTGCTTGGAGCCTCGTTGATGAGTTCGAGGGCTTCAATGATGGAACCGATCGCAAAATCATTGGCATCTAGATTCTCTTCGAGTCCAAACTCCAAAATAGCTTCAAGTCGATCACTTCGGCGGCTATTAGAGCGCCGGGCAATCTCACGGGAAAATGAACCAAGTGCCGCAAGATCCTTGGGTCCGAGTGCCAAATATGGACCCACCAGCAAGCGCGCAAGAGCGGAACCCGCATCTGGATAGGTAATAGTGCGGAGCAGAGCAATGATGTCAGCGATTTCGGGGATGTGGATAAGGCCACCGACCCCAATAACTTCGGTCGGAAGATTGCGTTCGCGCAGCGCCATCTCAATGAGGGGGATGTATGACTTCACGCGAACTAATACCGCAAAACTCGATCGATCCTCCTCCTTACGTTGCATACGGGTCGGGTCGTGCCAAAGCTCACTCATGTACTGAGCGATGGCGGCCGCTTCTTCTGCGGGCGTGACGTAGAGGCCACAAGAAAGTTGACCTGGCCCCGCACCTGGCCGTGAGCGCAACTCTTTAACACCAAAGCTAAGTCCGGCTGCCTCAGAAATTCGATCCACAACGAGATTGGAGAAATCGAGGATTTGCTGATCATTGCGCCACGTTGTGAGTAGATCGAATTCAACACAATTACCACCAAAGGTTGAACTAAAAGTGGAGAGCGTTTCGGCACTTGCACCCCGCCAGCCGTAAATAGCTTGATTGGGATCCCCAACCGCTGTCACCGCATGACCATTTCCAAATAGCGACGATAGGAAACGAACTTGTGAGTACGACGTGTCTTGGTACTCATCGAGTAAGACAACTTTGTATCGCGCGCGTTCGATCTCAGAGATTTCGGGGACTAATTCAACTAATTTGGCGGCATAAGACATCTGATCATTGAAGGTCAATTGCCCAGTCAAAAGTCGGTGTTCATCAAGTTTTTCAACCATCGGCAAAATCGCCAAACGTTCATTTATAGTGGCGAGCGCATCACGCACAACATCGTTGCCACCGATAGTTACCGCTTGAAGTTGCGCTAAGAAATCTTCGAGGAATGGGCGAATCTCTGCTGCCGAACTATTGTGCTCTCCGAGTTCCGCAGATAGCGCCATCACTGCATCCACAACAAATTCTGGTTTGTGTGCGATGTCAAAATCAATTTCCGTGAAACTATTGACGATTGTATAGGTCAGTTGCCAGGCAGCAGCTTCTCCGAGCGGATCACCATCGGTATCAATTCCCAGTCGAATTCCGTGTTCGGCAAGTGTCCTTCCCGCGTAAGAGTGGTACGTCGACACATCCACTGAAATATCGATGGGCAAATTGCTACTGTCTGCAGGCGGTATCAATCCCGAACTGCGGAGTTGGCGTAACCGCTTGCGGATCCGAGAGGACAACTCCCCGGCTGCTTTACGAGTAAAGGTCAGCCCCAAGATTTCATTGGGGGTTACAACGCCATTTGCAACCAACCAAAGCACGCGCTGAGACATTGTTTCGGTTTTACCAGATCCGGCTCCGGCAATGATGACAGCGGGTCCAAAATGGCGAGATTCGATGATGGCGCGTTGTTCTGGAGTTGGAGTAATTAATTTATCCCCGCCGCTGGCAAGCGCTTGTGCAATCTGGAGCGAGGTAATCTCATGGTCTAAGTGGATTTCTCCAGAAATAATCCGAGTTGCCATTAGTCGATCACGCTCCTTCCCTCAGCTTGAAGCGGGCAGAGAGCACTTACTGCGCAAGTTCTACAACGCTTATTGATAATTGCGGTAAATGTTGCTGCAGCCATTCCGTCTGCTGCGGCTTTTACTTCTGCGATGACGGTCTCTACATCAATTGGCGCTTGATCGATGGTCTCGTTCTTCTTTGTCTCTTTGGCAAGAAAGAGCAACCCTGCTCCGTCGCTGATGGCATCTGGTGGCAAATCTTTGAATCCACCAGCTAGAACTCCCAGTTGATAGGCGGCCAACTGCTTATGTTCTTGCGCATCTTGCGCGGTAACAGTAGCTCCCGTCTTAAGATCAACAACAAAGTAATTTCCGGTGATTGGGTCGCGCTCCAACCGATCTACGCTTCCTCTTAATACTGCTCGTCCACATTGAACTTCAAATGCCTGTTCCACAAATACTAAATCTCTGGGATTGTTGGAATGCCAATCGAAAAATCGTTTGAGCATGCGAGTGGCCTCTTTGAGTTGCTCGGCTTTAAACCACCCAACATTCTGATCTACCACGGGCCAGGCTTCGGTTAGTTGCGCGACTCCCTCCTCAAAGGTGAGCTCTGGCTTCTTGAGGAGTTGTGAAGCAATAAAGTGAATTGCGACGCCGAGGAGTTGTGCAGTTGAATCTGCGTCTTGCGCTCCAGACCGTTCAAGAAACCATTTAAGTCCGCAATCATCGAAAGACTCTAGGGAGCTTGGGGAGACGTAGACAAGTTCCTCCGCCGCTGCAACCGGTGCCTACGAACTGAGTGATTTCGTACCAAGCCACTCTGAGGGATTGGCGCCACGTACTCCATTAACACCTAGTGTCTTAAGGAGGGAAGCTGCAAATTCGGAACCCGCCATGGCGTCTCGTCGGAGCGTGGCAGCCAACGCCTGGCTCGTAATTTCGCGCGAAGGTTTAGTCGAAAATTGGTCCGACCCCTTGCTATGAACGGCCTCGTAAAGTTCTTCAAAATAACGTGAGGGCTGGGAGTCCTCCTCGGCAAACGCAGAAATTATGAGTTTGCGCCGAGCGCGAGAGAGCGCGACATAAAGCAGTCTGCGCTCATCTTCTAAAAGTGCACTGGCGGCAGAAGCAGAAATTTCGGCGCGGGAAAGCAACCCGCTCCGATCTGCTTCCACCAAGCGTTCGCTACCGAGCAGTGAGCCGCGTTCTTTCAAATTGGGCCAGCGTCCTTCTTGCAAACCAGTGACAGCTACCAAATCCCATTCCAAACCCTTGGCGCTGTGAACAGTCAGAATCTGAACGACCTCTTCGCGTTGTGCGCTTGTTGCAATTGCGTCACTCAAAATACGCTCATTCATTAGTTGCGAAATGAAGAGAGCTGGCGATGCCCCAACATTTCGATCCGAAAAACGACGAGCATTTTCGAAGAGCGCAATGACCGCGTCCAAATCACGATCGGCTTGCGCGCCACGTTGCCCACCTGAAAGTGCTTGTTCGCGCCATACAAAAGCGATCTTGCTGCCTTCATAATCAACCGCGGAATCCCATATTGCCCAGAGGAGATCTGAGATATCTCGTGAACCGCGCAAAGATTTTCGTCCGACTCTAATGAGGTCATTAATTCTTTTGAGAGGTGAGATCTGCTCCCATGGTAGTTCGGCAACGGGTTGCGTTAAAGCATCAATCATCATTTCGGTGGTACTGCGATGATCGCTACGAACCGCCGCAAATGCGAGTCGAATCTGACGAAGTTGCAAGGCATCAGCTCCGCCAAATTCGGAGAGTAATACCTCTTCTAAATCTGGCCAATCAGAAATAGTGAGTGGACTCGATTTAAGAATTATTTGGGCAATGAGAAGGATCGGTTTGATAGCGGGATTTTCGGCAAGAGCGAGAGCAGCTGATTCAATCGCTACCGGAATTCCATTCTGAGCAAAGGCTCGTTGTAGCGCGCTTACATCAGATCCAGGGCTACGAACTATCACTGCCATTTTTGACCAAGGCAGGCCCTCCTGCAGATGGGCGCTACGCATTGCATGTGCGATGAAATTGGCGGACTCACTCTGTGAGGTGAGTTTGGCGAAGGTAATTGCTGCTTCTTCTGTACTTGTGGTGGCCGGAGTACGAGTTCGAACCGCTGACCGAGTTCGAAAATGTTTTGCAACTTCGGTGAGCAAACCATTGATCTGCGGATCAGAGCGAAAATCAGTTTGTAGAAGAATCTCCGTGGGGGCAAGCACAGATATGGCTCGCACCAAATTATCCGGATCAGCGCCACGAAAGCGCCCAACGGCAGAGTCTGGATCGGCGAAAATCATGAGATCCTGCGGCGCCAACAAGGTGAGCAACTTTCGTTGCGAGGCATCCGATTCCTGAAATTCATCAACAATGACTGTCGTAAATCTTTGGCGAAAATGTGCCAATCGAGCTTGATCTTGATTTAAAAGGTAGAGCGCTTCGTAGATAATCGCACTCGGGTCAATCCGCACGAGCCGCTCCCCTACGGTCGCACTCTGCAATTCGCTAGCGCCATGGTAGCTAGCCCAAAAATGCGCGGCACCATCCCAATATTTTTCGTTAAGAAGTTTTCCGCGCTCTTGTAATTCTTTTGGTGTTAATCCCGACTCCGTTGCGCGCAAAATTAAATCGCGAATTTCGCGGACAAAGCCACGAGTACCGATTGCAAGCTTCAAGTCCGAGTGCCACGGCGTAACATCATGTGGGCTGCGAAGCATGTCAGCGATTGCGGCATCTTGTTCTGCGCCGGATATCAATACATAGCGCGCGTTATCAGGAGCTAATTTTTCGTTAAGGATTGAGAAAGAGAGCGAATGAAATGTGCGAGCGAGCGGTTCGAAGGAAGTCGTGCCGGCGCGCAAAGCGATTGCATCCCGCAGTTCTGATGCTCGCTCTCGGCCATAAGTAAGGATCAGAATTGAATTGGGATCCACACCTTCTCGAACCCTGGCAATAACTGATTCAATGAGCGTTGTCGTCTTGCCAGTTCCAGGACCCCCATAGACGACGAGCGGGTTTCCACGATGGGAAATCACCTGCTTTTGGGCATCGGAAAAAGTAAAGGTTGGCTCTGGCGTGATCCGCCGAACCAACCTCAACTTGTGTAAATCTTCTTGCTTACTTCCCGATGCCATGGGGCTATCTAACCCTTGGACGCCGACATTCCAGCGGATCTACGGCTAGTCGCCCAACCCGCGTCAACTTATTCCGCGTTCTGGTTAACCTTTTTATTGCGCCCCACTGTACGTGCTCGCTCATTTTGATCAAGAACCGTCTTACGAATTCGAACGTGCTTAGGAGTTACTTCAATGCACTCATCTTCGCGACAGAATTCCAATGCTTGCTCAAGGTTGAGTAAACGTGGAGGAATAATACGGTTGGCATCATCAGCGCCAGATGAACGCATATTGGTCAACTTCTTCTCACGAACGATGTTGACATCCATATCTTCCGTGCGTGAATTCTCGCCGGCGATCATGCCTTCGTAGACTTCGGTTCCAACTTCTAGGAAGATGATTCCGCGCTCTTGGACGCCATCAACGGCGTAAGCGGTGACGATTCCGCGGCGATCTGCTACCAGCGAACCACTCAAACGTGTGCGAATTTCGCCGTGCCAGTTCTCATAACCATCAAAGACATGGTGAATGAGGCCAGTCCCGCGTGTTTCGGTCAGAAACTCAGTTCTAAATCCGATGAGACCTCGTGAAGGAACCTTGTAATCCATGCGGATCCAACCGGTTCCGTGGTTAACCATCTGTTCCATGCGACCTTTACGAAGTGCCATGAGCTGTGTGACCACGCCGAGGAATTCGTCAGGGATATCAACTGTCAGGCGTTCCATTGGCTCTTGCAGCTTTCCGTTTACAGTCTTGACAACCACTTGTGGCTTTCCAACGGTCAATTCGAAACCTTCACGGCGCATGATTTCAACCAGGACCGCGAGTTGCAGTTCTCCGCGACCCTGAACTTCCCAGGTGTCGGGACGGTCTGTATTTAATACGCGAAGAGAAACGTTACCTACTAGCTCTGCATCAAGTCGATTTTTGACCTGGCGAGCGGTAAGAAGTTTTCCTTCTTTTCCTGCAAGAGGTGATGTGTTGATTCCGATAGTCATCGAAATAGATGGCTCATCAACAATGATCAAAGGCAGCGCATATGGCTTTTCAAGATCAGCGAGGGTTTCGCCCAAAGTAATTGTTTCGATACCAGCGATTGCAACGATATCTCCTGGACCAGCTTCCAGTGCTGATACGCGATCAAGACCATCAGTGATCAAGAGCTCTGCGATTTTCACTTTCTCACTAGTGCCATCGTTCTTCATCCACATGACGGTTTCACCCTTTTTGATGACGCCCTCACGGATACGACAGAGTGCAAGACGGCCAAGGTAAGGAGATGAGTCGAGGTTTGTTACATGAGCTTGTAATGGTGCGTTCTCGTGATAAACCGGTGCTGGGATTGTCTTAAAAATAACTTCAAAGAGCGAATCCAAGTTCTTTTGATCTGGCATCTCACCATTGCCCGGGCGATTGAGAGAAGAGCGTCCAGCTTTTGCAGATGCATAGACGATTGGGAATTCAATCTGCTCTTCGTTGGCATCAAGATCCAAGAAGAGGCCGTAAGCCTCGTCGACGACTTCTGCAATACGTGAATCGGGACGGTCAACCTTGTTGATCAATAGGATCACTGGAAGATTCTTTTCGAGCGCTTTACGCAACACGAAACGAGTCTGAGGCAGTGGCCCCTCTGAAGCAT
>CAIYQS010000084.1 GCA_903928395.1 uncultured Actinomycetes bacterium
CCCGGAGCCGACCGGATGTATCCTGACACAGATTCTGCCCCGATAGACGGAACTGGCCCAGGGTTGCAGATTCTTGCCATATCAATGGCTCTAAGCACGTGGTACCAATACCTAATATCCCCGTCATTGAATTGCAGTCCCATTACGTTGTTATCAAATACAGCCGGGACGCCAAGAATCGCCCTCGCATTGCCCAATAGTGCCGCGCCAACTTTAGGAAAAATCAAAGTGTCCTTTGGCGCCACCCTCGCATTCAAAATTTTTGCTTCAGGAGAATTGATGTAGTTATTTGCCTTCGATATATACCCAAGTTCATTAGAGCCTGCGATATCTCCAACTTTGATGAACGGGTAATCACCTTCCGTCTTGCCTTGATAACTATCGGGAAATCCGGCACCTGATTTGAAGCGAACTAACTGACCAAGTCTGATGACAGACCACTTCGAGTTGATGGTTCCCAGCCAACCACCTACCGATACTGAGTCCAATGAATTTCCTCGTATTTCGATGTCTCGTTCGGACTGCGTAAGTTCCTTGATGTTCCGAGCAATTTCTTTGTGCATTGCGACACCGTTATCTATGGTGGCACATCTGGCAACCAAATAGTCCGCTATGCGTCGTTGCTCTTCTAGAGGTGGAACAGGCACGAATATGTCCTTCAGAGTTGATTCATCAAGGTTCTTTTGTATTGTTCCTACACCCCGGGACGATAAGTCATACTGGAGCACCATAGGTCTCGACCTAAACAAATAACTCGCAAATCTGTAATGTAATTTAGGAGAGATGTCGTAGATATGATAGGCAGGGCTAATAATTCCATCAAGAGTGGAAACGCCAACAGACCCTCGCCAGGCTTGTTGGTTATTCATGACGAGCTGTCCAGGATTGACTACTTGATACAATCCCATGTCTTCGGAGGGATTGTGAACCCTATCTTCACCACCCTGAGCAAACGGAATTACTCCTTCATTGAGATAGACGGATAGAAGATCCCCTGTTCCGCTGCGTTTTTTTATGCGGTCCGCTACTCTACGAAACTTTATAATCTCCCAATCATCTGGGATATCTTGAGGCAGAACACCAACTCGATTTTTATTGTTCACGCTAGGTCCTTCATCAAAGTTTGGATCTGATTTTCTAATGCTTCAATTTCGCCGCGGATCTCCGCTACCGGCCGAGGCGGTGTGTATATGTAGAACTGACGGGTGAATGGGATCTCGTAGCCAATCTTAGTTTTACTGTGATCAATCCAAGCATCTGCTACAAAAGGGTGTATTTCTTTTGCTAGGTGCAATTCTGCTAACTTTTCGATAGCGCCAACTCGCTTTGCTTCGCTAAGTTCAATAAATCCAGTTGGAAGTGCAATGTTCTCGTTATCTCGTAACCCTCCATCGGGTTCGACATCACCATTCTTGCCAACAAGTGGTGAGGCTTTGCTATCGGTGGTTGCAATAGTTTTGAGTGCAAGAGTGAGCTCTTTACCTTCAAACCCAAGAGCTGC
>CAIYQS010000085.1 GCA_903928395.1 uncultured Actinomycetes bacterium
AAAAGTATGATGGCAAATGGAAAGTCCAAAAGTATGATGGCAAATGGAAAGACCAAAAGTATGATGGAAAGGAAATGGTGAAAGCAATGCTGGTTCGTAAAACTTCCCGAGTATTGCTGTTTGACGCCGAGCTAAGAACGTTGCTCTTTAAAAGTCTTTCTGAAACCAGCGGTGAGTCCTTTTGGTATCCGCCAGGCGGAGGTCTTGAGGTAGGGGAGAATCACGAGGAGGCAGCGAGGCGCGAAATTTTAGAAGAAACCGGGATTCTTGAGTTAGGACAACTAACAAAGTTCGGCACTCGGTTAAGTTCTTTCGTTTTCAATAAAATTCCAACCGTCTTTGAAGAAGTTTGGTTTTATGCAAGTGTTCCTACCCAAGAAATAGATGTCACCGGCTTTACTGAATTTGAAAAATCCAGTGTTGTTCAGACCAAATGGTGGACTCTCGAAGAGACGCTAAGCGCCACGGATACGTTGGTCCCGACAAACTTGCCGGATTTAATGCGTGAATATCAGACTAGCGGAGAATTATTTGGTCTTCGAGAGCTCCCAATTTAGGGAGATTAGGATCTAAAGCGAGAGTTTTCGCTACAGTTGGAAAATGGCTGGAACGGAAATCTTCTCTCTCAAAGGGAAATGTGCAGTAATTACTGGTGGTGGTGGCGCAATAGGTTCGACAATTGCTCAAGCGCTCTCAGCCGCCGGTGCAAAAGTATTTGTTCAAGATATCAATGGTGAAGGCGCGACCGCGGTGTCCACTGAAATTAACGCCTTCGGTGGGATCGCCTTCGAATATGCCTGTGACCTTTCGGATGTTAAAACAATTGAACCGATGATTTCTACAGCGGTAGCTCAACTAGGCGCGATTGATGTTCTGATTAATTGTGCCGGAATTAATCGTCGTAAACCAATAACTCAAGTAACTTTTGAAGATTTCGACGCAATTGTCGCGGTAAACATGAAAGCAGTTTTCTTTGTTTCGCAAGCAGTTTATCCGCACATGAAATCTCGAGGTGGGGGCAGCATTGTTAATATCAGTTCAATCACCTCCAGATACAGCTTCGCTATGGGTTCGGTCTATGCAGCTACAAAGGCTTCGATTTCGGCTATGGCTCGATCCTTTTCGCGAGAGTGGATTTCTGATGGAATACGAGTCAATTCCATTGAGCCGGGTTATGTAAAAACCGAATTCACGCGTCCGGTTTGGGGCGACCCACATCGCGCTGAGTGGTTTGAAAGGTTTGTGCCAATAGGCCGACTGGCTAATCCGAATGAACTTGTCGGAGCAGTACTCTATTTGGCTAGCGATGCATCTGCCTATGTCACAGGACAGAGCATCGTAATTGATGGAGGATTGACGACCGGCGGAGATTTTGACAAATAAAGACCATTTTGGGATTTAGCGATTGATTTTCTTTTTAGGGTTTTTATACAGAATAATTCCCCGAGACCTTTTTGTAGATTCAAGGTCTCGGGGAATTTCACTGGCCCGTGCAGGATTGCTTCACTAGCGGGCGATAATTACCTTTAGAGCTTTAGTCTCAGCGGCACGTGAGAATGTGTCGTAAGCCTCCAGGAACTGATCGAAAGAGAATCGATGAGTTACCATTTTGGCCGCAGGTAACTTCTTGCTCTCAACCAATTTAAGAAGCATTGGAGTTGTGTTCGTGTTGACCAACCCCATACTTATGAAGATGTTTTGAATCCAAAGGCTTTCGAGGTGCAATGGCACCGCTTTTCCATGTACGCCGATGTTTGCCACGTGTCCACCAGGACGAACAATCTCAGTTGCCATGGTAAAGGTATCGGGGACTCCGACAGCCTCTATAGCAACGTCAACGCCAGTTCCATCAGTGAGAGCCATGACATTATTCTTCCAATCAGCGGTTCCTGATTGGACAGTGTCGGTTGCCCCAAACTCTCGCGACTTTTCGAGGCGATTGGAATCCAAATCGATCGCAATAATTTTTGCAGCGCCATACAAACCAGCTGTTGCAATTGCGGCCAATCCAACTGGGCCTGCGCCAATTACGGCAACGACATCACCGGGTTTAACTCCACCATATTGGACTCCAATTTCGAATCCGGTTGGGTAAATATCCGAAAGCATGACGCCTTCTTCATCGGAAACGCTTTCAGGGAGAATATAAAGCGAATTTTCGGCATAGGGGACGCGAACATATTCGGCCTGCGTTCCATCAATGAGGTGCCCAAAAACCCAGCCGATTCCGGATACGCCTTCTTCACCTAAGCAGTGAGAATAAAGGCCGATCTTGCAGTTGGGGCACGAACCGCACGATTTAATACAAGAGATCAGGACGCGATCTCCAACTTTAAACGAGGTGATGGACGAGCCGACTTCGGTGATGTGACCAACGCCTTCATGTCCGAGTATTCGACCTGGCGTTACTGCTGGTACATCGCCTTTAAGTATATGCAGGTCAGAGCCGCAGATAGTAGTTGTATCCAAGCGAACTATTACGTCAGTGGGATTCTTAATGGTAGGGGTTGGAACTTCAGCCCATGATTTCTTACCGGGCCCACCATAAACGAGTGCTTTCATTTTATTACTTGCCCTTCAGTATGAATGCAAAACGACTTTGCTACTTCATACTTCGCCTCCGCCTAGGGAAAGTAAAGGGAAAAATAGAAATGTAAGTGAGTTGTAAGAATTCGAGATTGGAATTACACGTCGGAAAAAACTACGTGATGGACTTCACTTACATTTACAACTTTTGGGCTCTCAGGAGGTCGCGAATTTCGCGAAGTAGTACTAGATCTTCAGGATCAGGGGTCGGAGCAGCGTCTGCCACGGCTTCGGCGCGATGGCGGTGCGCAGCAATTCGATTGATCGGTAAGACGATAAGAAAGTAAAGCACCGCAGCAATGATGAGGAAGTTAATCAATGAATTGATGAATGCTGCCCAGTCAAAAGCGACTCCGTGAATCACAAAAGCGCCACCATGGATACCTCCTCCACCAAATACCTGAATAAGTGGTTGAATGAAAGACTTAGTCAGTTGCGTTACGATGCCCGTGAAAGCAGCTCCCACAACCACTGCGATGGCTAGGTCTATAACATTCCCGCGCAGAATAAATTCTTTAAAACCTTTTAACATTTCGACTCCCATCGCAATTTTCAACCAAAACTATTAAGTGAAGGATATTGACCACTACTTCAAATATCGTGCATTTATCAGGCTAACTCGTCGACGCGTCTAGCTGTGACCTGAAATACTTTTCCCGTAGGTGAAGTCCATTGGCAGGAGCCATCTTCAAAGGAGAGCAATTTCCAACCCCCATGCGTTTTCATCCTGTGATGGCGGCGACACAGCAAGCCAAGATTCTCCTTCGAAGTTCTTCCCCCTTCCTCCCAGGCAATTGCATGGTCAATATCGCAAATTCGTGCAGGTTGGCGACAACCGGGAAATCGGCAGCGGCGATCTCTTGCAACTATAAAATCTACGAGAGGTTGAGGAGGTTCATAAGTCAACCGCCCATAATCCATCAGATTCCCCGTGATGGGATCTGTGATGAATCTCTTCCATTTTGCATCCGTTGCTAAAAGCCTTGCAGCTGAAGCTGGAATTTCTCCGTACCCTGCCAAGAGCCCCGGGTTATCTTTGAGTCCCAAGAATGTTGGTAAGTCGAGCGTCAGATTGAGAGTCACGGCGCGACCATGTGCCATGTTTTCATTTTCGGTCTCTGCTAAGAATTCTCCAGCGATTTGGGCAAATGCGTCGGCGCGTAATTGATCGAGTGTCAATGGTTCTAAATTTTCTAGAATGAAGTCGGGTAATTCTTGAGGTGCGAAATCCTCGGAAATCTTCGTGACGGGTGAAGGGCTGACGGGTGAAGGGCTGACGGGTGAAGGGCTGGCGGGTGAAGGGCTGGCGGGTGAAGGGCTGGCGGGTGAAGGGCTGGTGTCAGCGACGCTAGAGACAGGATTTCTTTGGCCCGAATTCTGATTTGGAGCGTTGGTAGTTTGCTTATTTCTATTGGCTCGTGCCAACTTGTCGATAGCGAGCCAAACAGTGTGTGCCTCGACTGCAGGAAGGAGGGCAAGGATTTGTGCCATTCCGTGCGGTTGGGCTGTAAGAGTCACGCGTCGCCCCAGTTTGGCTTCCGCTACCTCAACTTCGAATTCCACGGGATCCATTTTTGCTACAAGACTTCTAACTTTATTTGTAACTTGGGCAGCAGTATGGAACTCGCTGTAGGAAAGCGCTTCACTTTCTAGGAACTTCAATTGGTCGGGATCGATTCCGCGTCGTAAAAGTGCGGCACTCTCTTTGGCAATCACAGTTGCTTGGGCAGTCGAAATTTCGCCATTTGCGAGCGCTGAACACGTAGCAGGAAGATGTTGGGTCAATACTCGAGCGACATCGATTCGAGATTGTGCAGTTACGGGCGCCAGATTTAATGTTGATGCGATTTCTTCTCGTTGCGGATCATCCACCCCAGAGTAAGTACCACGATCCAAAGTTGGCTCGGCTCCGGCTACCGCGATAATCGCGAGTTGCATGAGAGCCTGTAACCACGCTCCCTGCTTTTCGAGCGCCGCGAGGTAGTCAACCCGACTGGACGCGCTCAATTTCATAGGATCGATCTTTACTAACTCTGCCAATACCTCAATGCTGGCGCTGCGGCCGAGCAATTCTTTAACGTGGTTGGCAGGCATGGATGAATTCTCAATGGAGGGGCTGACAGTGGAGGGTGATTATTGCCTCGTAACAGGAGAATATGTGGATAACGGAATGAAGATGCAGACGGGAATGCAGACGGGAATGCGGACGGGAATGCAGACGGGAATGCAGACGGGAATGCGGACGGGAATGCGGACGGGAATGCGGACGGGAATGCGGACGGGAATG
>CAIYQS010000086.1 GCA_903928395.1 uncultured Actinomycetes bacterium
CGAACTAAAAAGCCCCGAGACTTACTTTCAAGCAGCTTTCCGTGTGCAATCGCCATGGAGTTATAAGTTCGTGAATTCAGCCGTAGGTGGGGCTGAGGAGGCAGTCGTAAAGGAGCACTGCTACGTTCTAGATTTCTCACCAAATAGAGCGCTTCGCCTCATAGTTGAGTATGCAACGAAACTGAGGGCCGCAGTGACCTCAGAGACCGATGAGGAGAAGGCTCTCTCCGAATTTATGGAGTTCTTGCCGGTGCTCTCCTTTACTGGATACGCAATGCAACACCTACAAGCAGGTGATGTAATCGACTATCTAACCAAAGGTATTAGCTCGTCAATGCTCGCACGTCGTTGGAACTCGCCAGAACTTATAACTCTAGATCTCAAGGCTATGGAAGCCATTCTTGCTGATGAGGCTTTGGTTGATAGCCTTGAGCAGATAGAGATGTTCCGAAACATTAGTGATGACCTCACTGCTTTGATCTCAACAAATAAGGAATTGCGAACCAAGAAATTAGCCAAAGAGAAGCTTACGAAGGACGAGGAGAAAAAGAAGGATGATGCCGCAAAGAAGCGGCAAGGTCTCAAAGAGAAACTCCAAAGATTCCTAACTCGAATTCCTGCTTTTATGTATCTGACTGATGACCGAGAGAAGACGGTCTATGACATTATTACACAGGTGGAGCCTGACCTCTTTGAGAAAGTAACAAGCCTGTCCCTCAAGGACTTTAGGCGACTTGTCGATGCCGGAGCCTTCAACGCTAGCAAGATGGACGATGCCGTTTGGAAGTTTCGTACATTTGAAGAGCCAAGTTTGAGTTATAGCAACAAAGCACCTAGCACTACGACAAGAGGTGGGTGGAACGTGCGAAGAGATGAGCGCTTTGCCAGCCTCATCGAGCGCGGATTGATCACAGTCGACTCCACTCTTATCTCTGTTGATTTCAATTGGCCGACTAGCTGTCTGGTAACTGAAGACTTTGGACTCCTTATGGGTGGAGTTCGCTATGAGTCACCGGATATAGCAGCCGAGGCAGCAACTGACGGGCGAGTGCGTGATGGTTGGACGTTTTGGTCTTCCCACGATGTGGATGGATCTCAAGTGACTCTTCGTGAACTGCTGGCAAGAGTCGATTGACCTATGAAAACAGATGACTTTTTTATAGAGGTCAGTACAAATGTAGGATTTGGAATGGTGAGCTCTACACAAAGGTTCAATGAGAAACTTGTTGAGCAAATAAGAAGAGGCCCCCTTCCGGATTTCGGGAACTTGGACGTTGCGATTGAGCTCTCCAACTTAGTCAAGTCAGAGCTGGTGGCCTATGGAACTTCTGGACCAACTCGTGTTACAAACGATGAGATAAAGCTCGCCATCAAGGCGCTAGTCATTGCCTGTAATCGAGTCGGTATCAAAGATTTTTCTCTACTCTTTCGAGATTTCGCAACCTTCCATTCATTTTGGCTAAAAGAGGGGTGTCATGGGAACTACCAAGCGAGACGCGATCTGCTTGCAAAGTATTTTGATCCTCTAGATCTGCAACTAGATCAACTCGAGAATCAGAGCTTTCAGTCCACCATTGTGGAAGCGGTCGGACGGGGCGTGGCCGTTGGCTGGCCCGAGGTTGAGAGACAGGTTGCAGCCATTCGCAAACATTTTGACTTCGCCGCAACCCCGGAGGATTATCGAAATGTTGGGAACGATTGTGTTCACCTCATCGAAGTATTGGCTATTCAGGTATTTGACCCCTCCATTCTCTTGCTGGAGGGTGAGCAGATCCCTGCTAAAGGTGCCACCAAGTTTCGACTAGAGAGGTTTGTCGAGAGGAGTTTGGCTGGCCCTTCAAATGTTGAGATGCGAGCACTTGTCCGGGCCGCCATAAATCTGGCTCAGAAAGTAAAACACTCGGCTTCACCAAGCAGACTAGAGGCGGTGCTCAGTGCCACCTCCGTAATTCTCCTGGCGGATGTGTTGCACGAAATTTCTCTAGCTATCGACAAGAAGGATGAAAGTTCAAACTAACCTAGCACCAGGGCTAGAAGATTTTGTAAACTGGGTCGGACGGCTAGCCTCAACCAGGTGTTGCTCGCGACCGAGGACTGGAAAAGATAGTAATACTTTGAGGTTTTACTTCAATTGAACTGTCTCATCGCCAGTATCTGGCGGACTTCAGGATCTGAAGATAGGTCGTAAAAGTACTACCGATATTACTTTTTGTGCATGAACGTAAGCTGAAAGTAGACTAGGCACGAGCGGACTTGATCATTGCAACGAATTGAGCCGGCGCCAGCATTCCAACCCCAAGGTTGGGTGCATTTAGACGAAACCTCCTATCGCTAGTTACGCAGTAAGACTTGGAGCAGAGAGCTAAGGCTTGTCTGGCAGTATGGAAAACTGATGCGTCATCATCACTCAAGTTTGGGTAGGAAATGTCTTTTACGACGCTCAATGAGTTGCCATTCGTTTTGATAACTGCAAAGTTAGTTATGAGTTCCTGTCGTAGAGATGCGGCAGAGGCTGTTTGCCAACCAAGACCATCGTCGGCGACAGAGCGCTTGGCCGCATTCTCAACTCCTCGCTCAATCCACTCACTCGACCAGATCTGCATCCGTTGCCGACCGGACAATATTCCTTTGGACGCGAGTAAGACCGCTGCTGCCGCATCTAGCAATTGACTGGGGTTATCGGGATCAGGCCTGTGGCCCATAACTGCAGATCGCATTTTCATCTCGTTATAGGGCTCATCAACCAGCCGCGCAATGTCTAGGTAGATGTTGTGGTCAAAAACGACAGCAATTGGCTTAGCTTCGCCCATCGCCTAGAACTAACGAGCGGAACTTGCAGTTGGCGATTCCTGCACGTAAGTGCGTAATTCGAAACCTGTTCTCAGTGATGGGGCCTGGAATTCACCTGCTGATGCCAAAGCTCTATCTTTAGCGTTGAAAGTCGTAAGAGCTTCATCCAATAAGCGAAGGACATCTTCTGTTTCACGTTCGGCCGGGTTCGGACCAACCAGAGCGATTTCGATTGGGGAATTGCCGGCAAGAGTTTGAGTTGAGTAGCACCGAATCATCGAGTCGAGAGTGATTACAGTGTTGCTTGACTCATCAGGGCGGAGATCGCCTCGACTCTCCAGCCAGGGCATTTCCTTGTGGGTCAAGTCAGAGAGCTGATCGCCGTTGTGTCCTCCGTACTCTTTTAGGACGAGATCAACGATCAACTGGAGGTCATCTGAAAGATTTGATGAGTCGCCATGAGTCGTTCTACCCACCCACCACTGACCTCTGTAGTGATCATGTAGCTCAGGGGCAGCGGGGCCAAGCTTCCATGCTTGGAAGTCGGAGTCGAATGCAGGTTTTCCAAAGATAGTTGCATGCCAAGCTTGGACGTAATAAGTCAGCTTTTGTAATTGCATAGCGGTCAGATTTGGAGATTTCTCAACTATGGATGTTGCTACATCGAGAATTGTGACCATTTTATGAGTCCTCTGCATTTGTTCGAAATAGTATCTCAGATACGTCCGACCGAGGAAGTCGTTTGCACGGATTTTGCCTGAGAGTTCTTCCAGATTTAGCCTAGAACCCCCTTCGAACCTGAGGGCTTCTAATTGAGCTCTTTGTGTCGCTCTTGAGAGACTCGCTACTGCCCCTACGCGGGGAGTTGGCGCCTTGAAAAATGTGCATTGTTTGCAACAGCTGTTGCGCGGAATGCACATTTTCACTCTGAGTCAAGCCTTACCCGGGTGGAGCAGGCTGCGCGCACGCTGCGATCCCTTGATAGAACCTGACTTGAATTTTTAGTTTGCGCGTGTAAATACAAGTATTATGGCAATAAA
>CAIYQS010000087.1 GCA_903928395.1 uncultured Actinomycetes bacterium
GGATGAAACATTGTTCCATCCGATATGAGGAAGTATGGGTGCATCAAGCTGTGTGACTTGACCCGAAAATATCCCAAGTCCTTCATGTACGCCTTTTTCAGTGCCTTCATCAAAGAGAATTTGCATTCCGACGCAAATCCCAATCAATGGTTTACCTGAAGAAATTCTTTCGTTGATCAACACTTCACCACCAGCAGCTATCAGCTGTTCCATGCACGCGCTGAAGGCGCCTACACCTGGAACTACTAAACCGTCGCTCTCCAAACAGAGTGCTAGATCGTTGGTAACAAGCGTCTCGTGACCCGTCAGTGCAAACGCCCGCTGCGCCGAACGCAAATTGCCAGAACCGTAGTCAAAGATCGCTATCAAAGAGTGCCCTTGGTTGATGGAACGCCTATGGTGCGACCATCAATGGCAACAGCATCTCGAAGTGCTCGAGCAACCGCCTTGAACTGCGCTTCAAAAACATGATGTGCATTTCTACCCTCGAGAACTCGGATATGAAGCGCAATGCGCGCTTCGGCGACGATGGACTCCCAAATGTGTCGACCAAGGGTGGTATCAAAAGTTCCTATTAACTCAACAATTTCTGGTTGGCGGTGAACAAGATAGGGACGACCTGATAGGTCAACGGCCGCCTGAACGAGTACCTCATCGAGCGGCACCATCGCATCGCCAAAGCGACGGATCCCAACTTTGTCTCCTAACGCTTCACGCAAAGCTTGTCCAAAAGCGAGGGAGGTGTCTTCTACGGTGTGGTGAGAATCAACATCGACGTCACCGCTAGTTCTCACAGTGAGATCGAACCCGGCGTGCTTTCCTAATTGCGAGAGCATATGTTCAAAAAATGGCACACCAGTTTGAATATCTATCTGTCCTGAGCCATCTAAATTGAGTTGAACAAAGACATCGGACTCTTTGGTCTTTCTTTCAACGGTAGCGATGCGTGCATTCGTCATAAGGGCTCTTTCATCAATAGTCTGAAGCGGTGGTCTGAGTTAATTATTCCGTAATATCCGACGGCGAACTTGCAATAGAACTCAGCGCCGCGATGAATTGGTCATTTTCAGCTGGACTTCCGATGGTGACTCGCAAGAATCCACGAAGACCAACATCGCGAATCAAAATTCCTCGGTCCAGGAATTCTTGCCAAATCGCACTCGATTCGCCTTTGAAACCGCTAAACAAAAGAAAATTAGCCGAACTTGGCACTACTCGAAAGCCGACCCCAGCAAGCGCAGCTTCGACGCGATTCCGCTCAAGGATCAATAGATCAATTTCCGATTGCATAGCCGGCGTAAATTCGAGTGCCGTCTCTGCAGCCGCCTGAGTCAGTGCGCTCAGATGGTAGGGCAAGCGAGTAATCAGGGCAGCATTAACCACCGCAGGTTTAGCAACCAGGTATCCGGTTCGAGCTCCCGCAAACGCAAAGGCTTTACTCATAGTCCGGACGATCACGACATGGGGAAAATCGGCAAGTAGGGTGGTGGCCGATGGCTCAGCGGAAAATTCGGCATACGCCTCGTCCACTATGAGCAGTCCTCCAACCGAGCCCGTGACCTCGGCTAACTCCTTGAGATCTCCGATTGATGTCGGAGTTCCAGAAGGATTGTTTGGTGTCGCAACAAAGACCAAGTGGGGTGATTTTTCGCGAATCAATTTCCGAGCCTTAGGGATATCAATTGCAAAATCTCCGTCGCGACTTCCGGCAAACCATGGCGTTTTGGTGATTTGTGCGATCAACGGGTGCACGGAGTACGAAGGTGTAAAGCCCAGCGCCAGATTCTCCACTCCCCCACAAGCTAAAAAGAGTGTTTGTAAAATTTCGTTCGAACCATTTGCAGCCCAAATATTTTCCGTTGTAACTTCGACGCCAGTTGTTTGCGTGATGTAGTGTGCCAATTTTCCACGAAGTGCCGTGGCATCACGATCTGGATATCGATTTAAACCCTCGACCACCTGCCCAAGCCGTTCGCTCATTGCAGCGACGACTTCTTGTGGAAGCGGGAAGGGATTTTCGTTCGTATTGAGAGCAACGACGCCAGTAATTTGCGGTGCACCATACGGTGAAATATTTCGCAAATCGCTTCGCAACGGAAGCCAATAGGGCCATTGAGATTGGACCATTACTTTTTCTCCTCAAATCGCGCACTCATAGCTTCGCCGTGAGCCGGCAAATCTTCTGCATTGGCAAGTGTTATCACTGTGGCGGCAATATCTGTAAAGGCACCCTCATCGTATTCAATGAAATTAACACCCTTTAAAAATGTCTGAACCGATAAACCACTGGAGTGACAAGCGCACCCCCCGGTTGGTAACACGTGATTTGATCCAGCTGAATAATCGCCCAAAGAGACCGGTGCGAATCGCCCAATAAATACCGCTCCTGCATTTCGAATTTGCGAAGCCACGGCTGCAACATTGCTGACGTGGAGTTCAAGATGCTCTGCAGCATAACCATTTACGACTTCAATCCCCTGCTCGATCGAGTCCACCAGCACAATCGCGGATTGCTTTCCCGTAAGCGCAGTGAGGATTCGGGCGGAATGTCGAGTTACAGCGCTTCGTTTAGCCAGTTCACTCCGAACTTCTTCGGCTAACGTGGTGGAAGTCGTTACTAAAACCGCAGCCGCGTTCACATCGTGCTCCGCCTGACTAATGAGATCGGCGGCTACGTCACTCGCAATTGCTGACTCATCCGCGAGGATTCCAATCTCAGTCGGACCTGCCTCCGAATCTATTGCAATCAATCCGCGCAATGCCCGTTTAGCAGCAGCAACATAAATATTTCCAGGTCCGGTAACCAGATCCACGGGATCGCATAATCCGGCTATTCCATATCCAAACATCGCAATCGCTTGAGCTCCGCCCACCGCGTAAACCTCATATATTCCAAGGAGCGCACAGGTAGCAAGAATGGTTGGGTGTGGCAATCCATCAAACTCTCGTTGCGGCGGAGACGCCACGGCAATACTTGGAACCTTTGCAATTTGGGCAGGAATGACATTCATCATCACCGAACTTGGATAGACGGCATTGCCTCCCGGGACATAAAGTCCGACGCGATCAACTGGAATCCACTTTTGGGTGACGGTCCCCCCTGCAACAACTTCCGTTGTTTGGGAGTTGCGAGCCTGCACTTGATGTACAACTCGTACCCGAGCTATGGAGGTTTCCAGAGCGGTCTTCACTGCAGGATTAAGTGTCGCCAGCGCTTCGTCTATGACGGCACGTGGAACTCGAATATGTTCGGGACGAACGCCATCAAATTCATGGGCTAATTCCCGAAGTGTTTCTTCGCTACCATTTTCGACCCGATCCAAGATGGGGGCGATGAGATCCATCGCACGCGCTACATCCAGCGCAGCCCGTGGAATCACACGCTTGTATTGCGCCCTACTTAGCTTCTTTCCACGTAAATCGATGAGCGGGATGTCGATTCCTGGATTCACCGTCATATTCTAAAGCGCTGGCGCACAACGCTGATGCCAATTTTTGATTGCTAAAGGACCAAACAATCGGGTCCTAGGACTGATTTGAGGTCCGCGCTCAAACTCGGTGAAGCCGTCACCCGTAATTCGTCATCAATTTTCATGACGAGCGCTTTTTTGCCATCATCGAGCCGGAGATGAACTTCACGTGGGCCGGGGTGGGAGCGCAAAATCTCCTTCATACGGTCAACCAGCGGAGGTGTCACACGCGTTGCATCCATCGTGATAACTAACGGACCTGTTGGCGCTCCGGAAACATCCGGAATTGTCATATCCAGCGCGGTGATGCGCGGAGCTTCTTCCCGCTTATCTATTCGACCTCTTACAACAATCACGCGATCCTCGATCAATTCCATGGCGTGAGTTTGGTAAGTAGCCGCAAAGAAGAGCACATCAACGGCGCCTTCGAGATCTTCAATTGAAACTATCGCCCATGAATTCCCTTGCCTTGAAACCTTTCGTTGTACCTGAGTAATTAACCCGCCGATATTCACAATCTGGTCGTGACCCACCGAGTCTTCAGCAATCTGTGAAAGCGGCATATCGACTGCGGCACGTAGAACATGCTCAATCCCCAAAAGTGGGTGATCGGAAACGTATAGCCCGAGCATTTCGCGCTCGTAACTTAGTAGCAATGACTTATCCCATTCTCCGAGTGGAATATCTAGCTCTACTCCGGTAACAGGTGTACTCGCGTGTGGCTCGATGCTTCCGAAGAGATCAAACTGTCCGATAGCTTCGGCGCGTTTGGTTTCACTGACAGAATCAATAGCCTCTAAATAGACCATCATCAAGCCACGCCGTGAAGCTCCTAAAGAGTCAAAAGCTCCAGCCTTAATTAAAGATTCGATGGTTTTCTTGTTGCACACTTGTTGATCGACTTTAGCCAAGAAATCTCCGAAAGAGGTATATCTACCTTTGCTCTGGCGATTGGCAACAATCGAAGCGACAACATTCTCGCCGATATTTCGAATTGCTGTCAATCCAAAGCGAATGTCCCGACCAAGTGGAGTGTAATCAGAGGCTGATTCGTTCACATCAGGTGGAAGAACTTTGATTCCCATCCGACGGCACTCGTTAAGGTAAAGCGCGCTCTTATCTTTGTCATCCCGAACGCTAGTCAAAAGTGCTGCCATATATTCTGTCGGATAATTGGCCTTGAGGTAGGCGGTCCAATACGAGACTAATCCATATCCCGCAGAGTGCGCACGGTTGAATGCGTAATCCGAGAATGGGATCAATGTGTCCCACAATTTCTTAATTGCGTTCTTTCCAAATCCACCGCTAACCATTCCTGCTTCAAAATTTACATACTCTTTATCAAGAATCTCTTTATTCTTTTTTCCCATCGCCTTGCGCAATAAGTCTGCGCGTCCAAGAGAGAATCCAGCCACTTTCTGCGCAATTGCCATTACTTGCTCTTGATAGACAATTAAACCGAACGTATCCCCAAGAATTTCGGCAAGCGGTTCCGATAATTCTTCGTGAATCGGTTCAACGGGCTTGCGATGATTCTTCCGGTCGGCGTAATCCGTGTGTGCATTAACTCCCATTGGACCCGGACGATAAAGTGCAATCACCGCTGAAATATCTTCAAAGGAGTCAGGTGCCATTTGGCGGAGCAGGGCACGCATTGGCCCACCATCGAGCTGAAAAACTCCAAGAGTTTCACCTTTGCCCAAGAGTTCGAAAGTTTTAAGATCATCGAGTGTGAGGGCAGAAAGGTCTAGATCAATCCCCTGATTTCGTTTGATGTTGATAAGGCAGTCATCCAGAACAGAGAGATTTCGTAATCCAAGAAAATCCATTTTTAGCAACCCAGTTGCTTCACATGCTCCCATATCGAATTGCGTGATGATTGCTCCATCCGCCTCCCGGCGGTGAATTGGAATTACTTCGAGAAGCGGTTCCTTGCTGAGGATAACCCCTGCTGCGTGAACTCCCCATTGGCGCTTTAGCCCCTCCAGCCCACGAGCGGTATCAACAATTCGTTTGGCATCGGCATCAGTTTCATAGACAGATCGAAATTCTCCCGCTTCCCCGTAACGATCATTCTTGGGATCAAATATTCCGGAGAGCGTGATGTCCTTGCCCATGATCGTTGGAGGCAGTGCTTTCGTAATCTTGTCGCCAATCGCATAGGGATACCCCAACACGCGAGTGGCATCTTTGAGAGCCTGCTTAGATTTAATATTGCTGTAAGTAATTATCTGCGCAACCCTGTCTTCACCATACTTGTTTGTCGCATACGCGATCATCTCTGAGCGCCGACGCTCATCAAAATCCAAATCAATATCCGGCATCGAAATTCGTTCTGGATTCAAGAACCGCTCAAACAACAATCCATGTTTTATCGGATCGAGGGCGGTTATTCCAAGTGCATAAGAGACCAACGAGCCAGCAGCAGATCCGCGACCAGGGCCAACTCGGATTCCAACTTCCCGAGCATGGGCACACAAATCGGCAACGACAAGAAAGTAACCTGGAAAACCCATCTTGATCATGACATCGAGTTCATAATCAAGGCGCGCTTGATAATCCGATGGCACTTCTCCTTTAAGTCGATCAAGTAAGCCACTATTTGCCAACTTGGTGAGCCAGGAATCTTCGCTTTCTCCAGCAGGTACCGCAAATTGCGGGAGTAAATTTTCTCCCTCTCGCAAAGTTACATTACATCTCTCGGCAATTATTAATGTGTTGTCACAGGCGTCCGGATGATCAACAAATAGCTGTCGCATCTCCGCCGCAGTTTTTAAGTAGAACTGATCATTATCAAATTTGAATCGTTTTGGGTCTGCCATTGTTGAACCTGATTGCACGCACAGCAATGCTTCATGAGCAACTGCATCAGCGCTCTTGGTGTAGTGCAAATCATTAGTCGCCAAGAGCGGCAAACCCAGCTCTTTCCCAAGCTTAAGCAATTCCTTTTTAACCCGAGTCTCAACATCGATTCCGTGATCCATTATTTCGAGAAAGAAATTATCTGCACCGAAAATATCTCGAAGCTCGCTTGCCGCTGTTATCGCCTCCTTGTAAGCACCCATGCGCAATCGGGTTTGAATTTCTCCTCCTGGACACCCTGTCGTGGCAATCAAACCCTTGGAGTACGTTGATAAAAGTTCCCGATCCATGCGTGGTTTGTAATAGAAACCTTCGAGGGATGCGAGTGATGAGAGTTTAAATAAATTGGAAAGCCCAACGTTGTTTTCGGCGAGTAGGGTCATGTGGGTATATGCGCCGCCACCTGAAACATCATCCTCTCCGCCCTCAGCCCACTTAACTCGTCGTTTATCAAACCGACTTTCCGGGGCGACGTAAGCTTCTATTCCAATAATAGGTTTGACTCCAGCTTTACGAGCTTGCTTGTTAAATTCAAATGCTCCAAATACATTTCCATGGTCTGTTATGGCAATTGCTGGCATTTCCTGCCTGGCAACCTCTTTGACCAACTCCTCAACTCGCGCAGCACCATCCAGCATCGAATATTCGGTGTGGACGTGGAGATGAGCGAAATTAGGATTCTGGGACACGATTAGCGAGATTACTACTGGGACTAATTTTGGAGGCTATTTTGCTCAAGCTGCGCCAATGAGCGTGTCAGGTCTGCGGGGTACTCGCAGGAAAATGCCAGGTGCTCACCTGTTATGGGATGAATAAATTTGAGCTCTCGAGCGTGCAGCCATGGCCGGTGAATATTGAGACGGTCAGCAATTGTGTGATCTGCCCCATATGTGAGATCGCCAACTAAGGGATGATGGAGCGCTGCAAAGTGGACTCGGATCTGGTGGGTTCGACCCGTCTCAAGTTCAATCTCGAGGAGTGAGACCGCTGGGAAGAGTTCAAGAGAGGTGTAGTGCGTGATCGATGGCTTTCCATCGGCAACAACAGCAAATCGATAATCTTCGCGCGGGTGGCGATCGATCGGGGCATCAATAGTTCCTTGTGAAGGATCCATATGACCTTGAACCATTGCATGATAAACCTTCGTAACGGTGCGATCCCTGAACTGATCTTTCAAGTGTGCGTACGAGGCTTCGTCTTTAGCTATTACCATCAATCCTGTTGTGCCTACATCCAATCGATGAACTACGCCTTGGCGCTCTGCAGCACCACTCGTCGAAACATTGTAACCAGCAGCGATCACTGCGCCGATGACGGTAGGTCCTTGCCAGCCTGGGCTTGGATGTGCAGCCACTCCTGCTGGTTTATTAATAACAATTACATGATCGTCGTTATAGACAACTTCAAGTCCTTCGACAGGTGTTGGCGTCAAGGATGGAGCGCTTTTCGCAGGTGGCATAAGTATTTCCAAGACATCTGAGGTTGAAACCTTGTCAGACTTCGTCACCGGTTTTCCAGAGCGGGAGATCTCCTCGTTTTCAATGAGCGTAACCACTGTGGAGCGAGATAACCCGAGCATTCGGGCCAGTGCGGCATCGACTCGCTCTTGATCTAAACCTTCTGGGATCGAGATCACCTTTAATTCACGCTCAGGGAACGTCATGGTGGGACCTCGGTTTCACATCGTTAAAAAGTAGAATTGCAATGGTTGTAGCAGAGATAACAATAGAGGTATCCGCAAGATTAAAAACCGGCCAATGTGGCAAGCGAATCCAGTCAACAACTTGTCCGTGAAGCAAGAAAGGCGCTCTAAAGACCCGATCTATAAGGTTTCCGCAAATTCCGCCAAGCAAAAAACCAAGGGCTATTCCCCAAATTTTCGAGGTGATGGATCTCGCGAAAAATGAAATCGCCCCTATCGCGAGAAAAGAAAGTAAAGAAAGCAATATGGTCGCACTTTGTGCAATATTGAATGCCGCCCCAGAATTTGAAGTTAATTGAAGTTGTAAAAAAGTTCCGATAATCTCTCTTGGATTGGCTGAAAGAGTTCGAAGCGCAAGGGATTTGCTCGCGTAATCAATAATGATTACCACGAGCGCAACTACTACTAAAGACTTTACCGCTTTGAAGTGCGAATCGTGAGGTACTGATTTCCTCAGCGTCGTTCCTCTTTTTGCTTGCACGACATACACAACGTTGCCCGTGGAAATACTTGGAGTCTGGCTTTTCCAATTGCATTTCCGCACTCTTCGCATCGGCCGTAGGTCTTGGTATCAATGCGATCTATGGCGCGTTCAGTTTGCAAAACCATGTCCCGCGCGTTGTAAACCAAAGACATTTCATGTTCGCGTTCAAAGGTTTTAGTGCCAGCATCTGCCTGATCATCTCCAGCGCCTACACCAGCAGCAGATATGAGGTCTTCCATCTCGCCTTCTGCATCTGTGAGTTCTGCTTTCAGCCGAAGTAAATCTTTAGCCAGTTCGGTACGCATTGCTTTAATTTCAGCAGCTGTCCACGGATTTTCATCCTCGTTGACGACGAGCGGAGCTGGGGCGCCCTTGATAGGTTTTAACGAATGAGTTCGCTTGCCACTTTTAATTGGGCGAGGAGGAGGCGTCATAACTAATCGACGCTCTTCAACTACAACTTCTGGTCCGGCATTAACCTCGTGAGGCGTAACGGTAATGGTCGTTGAATCGCCAGTCGTTGTACTTTGAAGTTTGGCGGGAAACGGCTTGGCCGGAACCTTTTTTGATGGAACTTTTGCGACCAGAGTTGGTTTCACAATTTTTGGTGAACGAACCGCTGCCGGTTTTGCCGGAGCGGCTTTCTTCGTAGCAACTTTTGGAGCAACCGCTTTTTTTACGACGGATTTTGCAGGAGTTTTCTTTACTGGCACGTTTTTCACTGCTTTCTTAACAACTAGTTTCTTGGCCGCTGGCTTTTTTGCCACAAGCTTCTTCGCTGCCGTTTTTTTGGCAGGAACTGCTTTCTGACCCGAAGATTTTGTTCCCGATTTGGGGGCCTTAACCTTTGGTGAGGTCTTCGTTGACTTCTTTGCCGTAGGTGCCATATTGATAGCCACTTTTCTAGTCACCCCACTGTTCGTGAGCCTCCAGAGCCCACCGAGTGAGTTACCTGCGAGCGAGAAGGCTAGAGCGAAGAGCGCGGAATTACCAACTTCGCCGCGCTAGACTCGCGCATTCACGGTAGTTGCTCGGCAAAAGGCTATAAATTTGCCCGGCTAAACGAGAGCGAGGGTAGTAAATGGCAGCGAAGGAGACTCATCCTTTTAAGAGCCTTTCTGCCCAGATTGACCTCCCTGCAACGGAGCACCAGATTCTCAAATTCTGGGATGAGGAAAATATCTTCGAAAAGAGCGTTTTGGCCCGCGCTGGAGCTCCTCGCTGGACCTTTTATGAAGGCCCACCCACGGCAAATGGCTCCCCTGGGACCCATCACATTGAGGCGCGGGTCTTTAAAGATCTTTTTCCGCGATATCAGACCATGAAGGGCAAACAGGTTATTCGCAAAGCCGGATGGGATTGCCATGGGCTGCCGGTAGAAATCGCCGTTGAAAAAGAACTTGGTTTTACTGGCAAAGGCGATATCGAAAAATATGGCATCGCAGCTTTCAACGAAAAATGTCGCGAATCAGTCCAGCGCCACGTTGATGAATTCACCTCGATGACACGGCGTATGGGATTCTGGGTGGATTTCGATGAAGCGTACTGGACCATGTCTCCGGAATATATCGAAAGCGTCTGGTGGTCGCTTCAACAGATTTGGAAGAAGGGACTTCTGGTTCAAGATCACCGAGTGGCGCCTTACTGCCCGAGATGTGGAACTGGACTTTCTGATCACGAACTCGCCCAAGGCTACGAGACCGTCACCGACCCATCTGTATATATAAGATTTCCAGCGACTTCAGGTGTTCTGGCAGAACTAGGCGCTTCATTGTTGGTTTGGACTACTACCCC
>CAIYQS010000088.1 GCA_903928395.1 uncultured Actinomycetes bacterium
GCACGCTCACTCCAGCCGATTTTACAAAGAGGCTACTAGGAAAGGTTTTGATCGCAGAATTTAAGGTGCGAACGTTGTCGTTATAGAACTGGCGCGCAAAAGAAACCTTATTTTCTGTGGTCGATAGCTCCTCTTGCAAAGCCAAAAAGTTGGTAGATGCTTTTAGGTCTGGATAATTTTCGGTGACTGCCAAGAGGCCGCGTAGCGCCTGAGTGAGTTGACCATCGGCGGCAGCTACATCTGCAACAGTTGTTGCAGTGGTCGCTTTTGCACGAGCGGCAACGACGGCTTCGAAGGTTGATGATTCGTGAGAGGCATATCCCTTCACGGTTTCAACTAGATTAGGAATCAAATCAGAACGACGCTTCAGTTGAACTTCAATTTGTGCAAATGCCTCATCGACAGAAATGTTGGCGCGCACCAAGCGGTTGCGAGACATAATCGCAAGCAGGGCGAGGATGACAAGCACTACGACGACGAATAGAACAACTTTCATGATTTGCTCCTATACATTTAATTAATTATTGAATTTTAGATTGATGAAAGTTTAGCCAAGACTTGCTAGGTGTTGGCCCGCGCTGCCCTTGGTACCTAGAACCGTACACGGCTGAACCATATGGGTGCTCGGCAGGGGATGAGAGTTTGATGAGACAAAGCTGACCAATCTTCATCCCGGGAAATAATTTAACTGGAAGGTTGGCTACGTTCGAGAGTTCTAGGGTGATGTGACCCGAAAATCCCGGATCAATAAAGCCTGCAGTTGAATGCGTGAGTAATCCAAGTCGTCCGAGGGAAGACTTTCCCTCAAGCCGCCCGGCGATGTCATCAGGCAGCGTAATTACCTCATACGTGCTGGCAAGAACAAATTCACCTGGGTGAAGAATGAAGTGCTCATCATGGGCGACGGAGACCTCACGAGTCAGTTCCGCTTGCTCTATGGAAGGGTCAATAACCGAGTATTTGTGATTTTCAAAGACTCGAAAAAATCGATCGAGGCGAACGTCGACACTGGATGGCTGGATCATTCCCTCACTAAAAGGTTCGACCTTCACGCGCCCAGCGGTAACTTCAGCGGCAATATCACGGTCACTTAGTAGCACGGTCAAAACCCTATCAGCCAGCGTGAACAGATAAGTTTGGATAATGAGCTCTAGACGCGCATATCTCTTCCTCTTTAGCGCTGCCCTCCTTTACGCCATCAATGGAATCGTCTCCAAGTGGGTCATGGAGGCAGGGCTATCGCCTTGGCGGCTCACTGAGGTAAGAACGGCAGGATCTTTGCTAGCGCTCTTGGTTTACCTGGGGTTAAAGCGTCGAATCCATCTACTCAGGCCAGCCAAAGGTGAGCTTGGATTATTGACCCTTTTTGGGGTTATCGGTATTGCCGCTGTCCAATCCTTCTATTTCTTTTCGATTCTTCGTTTGCACGTGTCAATCGCCCTCATCATCGAATTCACGGCGCCAATTTGGATCGTGATCTATTTACGCTTCTTTAAGAAAATAAAGATCAGCAATTCCATGTGGCTCGGTTTGGTTGCCGCTTTTCTTGGATTGATTTTGGTGGGAGAAGTCTGGAATGGATTGACTCTTAATGGGCTTGGAGTAATTTCATCATTCTTAGATGCATTAAGTCTCGCAGCATATTTTGTGATGGGGCGGGCGCTCGGAAGGCGGCGAAGTACAGACACAATGTTGGTATGGGGATTCGGAATCACAACGCTGATGTATGCAATCGTTCAACCGTGGTGGTCGTTTCCATTCCATATATTTAGAGATCAAATAAATCTCAATGGACATTTTGCCGGTCACCATCTACCCGGCTGGTTACTGATCAGTTTTATTGTATTGATCGGAACCGTTCTGCCTTATCTCTTTGTGCTTGAAGGAGTCAAGGCCCTCTCGCCACAAGTTGCGAGCATTATTGGGATGCTAGAACCAGTACTGGCCGGTATCTTTGGCTGGATTCTCCTCAAGGAAACTTTCACTACTATTCAACTCATCGGCGCAGCGATAGTGCTCATTGGTATTTTTATCGCTAATGAAAAGATTCCTGATGCCGACGAGACTACGGGGGAAATCGCTCATGGATAGATTTGATGACATTCTGGACTCTAACAAATTATTTTCTTCGACTTTTACCTCAGAAAATTTAACAGGAACTGCCGTAAAAGGACTGGCAATCGTTACCTGTATGGATTCACGAATTGATCCACTTCGAATTGTAGGAATGCACGCTGGAGACGCGAAGATTTTGCGTAACGCTGGTGCCCGTGTAACGGATGACGTTTTGAGAACGCTGGTGCTCGCCACACACCTACTTGGAGTCAATCGGGTGCTTGTGATGCCCCATACCGATTGCCGAATGGCAAGCACAGACGAAGCAGGAATTCATGCGGCAATTTCAAAAAAGAGTGGAATGGACACGCGCAGTTTGGACTTTGCAACCACTTCTGATCAGCGTGCTGCGCTCCTTAAAGATATCGTCAAAATCGAGAGTTACCCGCTCCTCGCGAACGAAGTTCGAGTGATGGGCGCGATTTATGATGTGAAAAGTGGGTCACTTACTCCCATTGATTAGGGGGTTTTCGGTAACAATGTTTGAAATAGCCGCTCCATTTAAGTAACATTTTTGCATTGTTATCCTCAGGCGCGAAGGAATCAATCTATGAGTCATGTTCATGAAGCTCCACCAAAAACCGAATTCAAAATAATTCCAACCGCAGCGCTGCCGGCCGTAGCGGTGGTATTTGTAGCCCTTATAGTTGCCGTGGCCACCAATCGGCTTTGGGCCCTTGATTTCTTCCATGTAGTTGGCGGAGGGCTGTGGACTGGAATTGACCTATTTCTAGGTTTTGTTATTGGTCCAATTATCGGAACCATGAGCATTCCAGCACGGATGGAATTTTCAAAAAAATTTATGCCAAAAATGGTTTTATTGATGCCAACGCTTGTCATTATGACGTTAGCCGGTGGGTGGCAGTTAGCGCGCCACGAAGGATTTATTCTCTCTTCTGACAAGCATCATGGATGGGTTGTTGGATCCATGATCGTTGTCGGTGTGATGGCTGTGATTGCCCTCGGATTTTTAGAACCTGCAAATCTAGGGGTCCTTTTTGAATTGAAAAAAGAGCATCCAAATGGCGAAGTAATTGGCAAACTCATGAAGCGTTTTCTTTATACGGCGGGACTCACAGGAGCAATGCAAGTTGCTACTTTGATTATCATGACAAGGATCGCGACGATATGAACACGAAAAAGCTCCCACCTGTTTCCGAAATTTCCCTTGCGGTACTTACTCTCGTTGTTGCGGGTGGAATTTATCTCGCGTCACATCTTCCCAAACATGTTTCTTTAGTACCTACAACAATTCTGGTCACCTTAGCGGGGTTACTTGTGGTACTCAATGTTTTCCTACTATCGCGAATCTCAGGATTTGCCTGGGACAAATTCTTTCTAGTAGCGAAATGGACGCTGCTCGCCTACGGTGTAATTGCCGGAACTTTGGAATACATCTTCATTAAGGATGGTACGCGAGGTTCAGTTCTGCTTTTAATGACTAGCGCTCTGGTGCTTTTTGCAGTCAACCTACCTATTCACTTCGGATTTACCGTAGCCAGGTATGCGGAGTAATTAGTCCTTAACAAAACTCTCTGCGCTGCTACTAAACGATGGGGCAATATCGGTAAATCGAGCGTAATGCAGCTGCGCCGCAACAGTAATTGTTCGAGTCGGTCCATTACGGTGCTTGGCCACTATTAAATCGGCTTCGCCAGATCGGTTTTGGTTATCATAAAGGTCATCCCTATGAAGCAATATGACCATATCGGCATCCTGCTCAATAGAACCGGATTCACGAAGGTCTGAAAGCATCGGCTTCTTATCGGCACGTTGCTCCGGTGAACGATTGAGTTGCGAAATCGCAATGATGGGAACGTTTAATTCCTTCGCCAATAATTTCAGATTTCTAGAGAATTCGGATACCTCTTGTTGCCGATTTTCTACCCGTTTGCCAGAAGTCATCAATTGGAGGTAGTCGATCACGATCAACTTAAGATTATGGCGTTGCTTTAATCGTCGTGCTTTAGCGCGAATCTCCATTAAGGAAAGATTGGGAGAGTCATCAATAAAAAGCGGGGCCTGCGAAATTTCACCCATGCGTTTTGCCAAACGTCCCCACTCATCGTCAGAGAGCGAACCGGAGCGAATATTATTTAAACCGACTTTAGCTTCTGCAGAGAGCATTCTCATAGTGATTTCAGAGCGACTCATTTCTAGCGAAAAAATCACAGAAGTATCACCATTGTGGATGGAGGCGTAGCGAGCGATGTCCAAACCGAGGGTTGATTTTCCAACGGCCGGCCGCGCAGCAAGCACGATCATATTTCCAGGATGAAATCCATTGGTGAGCGCATCGAGATCTTTAAATCCACTTTTAACGCCTTCTTCTGCGACACCGCTAGAGATCGCTTCAATTTCATCTAGCGCTGCTGGAAGGAGTTCTGAAAGTTGAACATAGTCTTCGGACATCCGAGATTCAGTAACCTGATACACCTCTGCCTGAGCAGCATCAACGGCATCATCCACATCACCGGCTTCTGAATATCCAAGTTGAACAATTTTTGTTCCGGCTTCTACCAGTCTGCGCAAGATTGCTCGGTCACGGACAATGCGTGCGTAGTAACCAGCATTGGCTGCGGTCGGCACGGATGAAATAAGGGTGTGAAGGTATGGCGCTCCACCAGCGCGAGCAATATCTCCACGTTTTGTAAGTTCTGCCGAAACCGTCACTGGGTCAGCGGGATCTCCTCGGCCGTATAGATCTAAAATTGCATCGTAGATCAGTTCGTGTGCGGGGCGATAAAAATCTCGCTCTTTGATGATCTCGACGACGTCGGCAATGGCATCTTTAGAAAGTAGCATTCCTCCAAGAACGGATTGCTCTGCGATCAAATCTTGAGGTGGGGTGCGCTCGAATTCGATCGGGCGAGCTTGCAGATTGTTATTTCCACGATTTGGAAGTTCAGCAATGCTCATGACCGAATCCTCTTACGCGCCACCGACATTGCCTATTTATCGTTGGAGACGGTGTGAGCAGTCGTGTGGGAAAGTCGTTTTATGCTGGGGATAACCTGAAAAACCTTGTGGAAGGGCTGTGTGTAACTTGTCCCAGACTGGGGATAGCTCCGTAAGTTATCCCGTTTTCACGCTCAAAATTGCTTTCCGAGCTGGGGATAAAGATATTTTTGATCATCTCAAATAATGAGAGCGCCCCCACCCGTTAAACCAGGTGAGGGCGCGCTGCAACCAATAATCACTACTTAAGCGGCGACAACCTCTACCTGGAGATTGGCGGCAACCTGAGCATGAAGAGTTACCTTCGCTGCATAGGTTCCGAGCTTTTTCATTGTTGGTGCTTTTAGGCGGTGGCGATCGATATCAATTCCAACCATAGATTTAATGGCTGCGATCAGGTCTTTTTCGGTGACTGAACCAAAAAGGGAGCCGGTTGCTCCAACCTTGGCTTTTACAACGATTGGGGCCGCTTCTAACGTGGACTTGATTTCGCGGGCATGGTCAAGATCGCGAATTTCACGTGCGCTGCGAGCACGACGAATGCCTTCAATCTGCTTTTCACCGCCAACGGACCAAGCAATTGCATTGCCGTTAGGTAACAAGAAATTGCGGGCATAACCATCTTTTACATTAACAACATCTCCAGCTTGACCGAGACCTGCAACTTCACGAGTAAGGATGAGTTTCATATCTGTCATCCCCCTTATCGTGCTGTCGAGGTGTAAGGCAGAAGCGCCATTTCGCGGGAATTCTTTACAGCAGATGCGATCGCACGTTGATGTTGGGTGCAAGCACCTGTCACGCGGCGAGCGCGGATCTTGCCGCGATCTGAAATGAACTTGCGGAGGGTAGCGATGTCCTTATAGTCAATATAGGTAACTTTCTGCTGGCAGAAAGAACATGGC
>CAIYQS010000089.1 GCA_903928395.1 uncultured Actinomycetes bacterium
CATGATGATGCTGGCGACTTGGGCCATGGCTTCGACTTGCAATACACCTGGCATCACCGGATGCCCTGGAAAATGGCCTTGGAAATAAGGCTCGTTAATACTGACGTTCTTCACGCCCACCGCCTTCATTTCTCCATCAATTTCGACAATTCGATCGACCAAAAGAAAAGGATAGCGATGCGGCAGCGCACGCATGATTTCGTTAATATCCATCACCGAAACCGAAGAGGTTGTCGGATGTGGAGCCATTGCGAGCAGCTCTGCGTGGCGTTTGGCAACAGCCCGCGCCAACTCGGTATTTGGGCCATGACCGGGACGCACTGCCACCACATGCCCTTGTAATGGCCGTCCGACGAGGGCGAGATCGCCAATGATATCGAGAATTTTATGACGGACAAACTCATCGACAAAGCGAAGCGGTTCCTTACTTAAAACAGAATCACCACGCACCACCAACGCATTTTCCAAGCTTCCGCCTTTGATAAGGCCTTTGTCCATGAGCTCCTTGACCTCTTCGTAGAAAACAAACGTCCGCGCAGGAGCGATTTCTTTTTCATAAATCTCAGGCGTAATTTCGAGCGACAAATATTGAGTAAAGCGCCCCTCGGGCCCGACCTGCGTACAAGAGATCCGAAAATTGGGATCTGGAAAAAGAGTCATCATCGATCCATTCTTGGATTCAAAATGAATCGGCTCACTCGTTTCAAAAAGAGCACGCGGTGCTTCGAGCTCCACAATGCCAGCGCGCTTGATCAGCTCCACATAAGGCAAAGCGCTTCCATCGCCGATCGGAGGCTCATTGGCATTCATTTCAATGAGAGCATTATCAACGCGCATCCCCGCCAAGGCTGATAAAACATGCTCTACCGTGTGGATCTTAGCATTTCCTTCTACAAGCGTGGTCGAACGCTCAACGGTTTTTACATAATCTACCTTCGCATCAATGGTCGGCTCATCGGGAAGATCACTTCGACGAAATTTGTAACCATGACCCGCAGGTGCAGGATGCAGTGTGAGTGTAACAGCCCCTCCGGTATGCAAAGAGACTCCTGAAAGACTGGCTGATTGTGCAAGCGTGCGCTGTTTTTCCATGAAAATGAAGCGTTGTCGAACAACGCTGTAACGAGTATTGAGTAATGGGTAATGAGTTCTAAATCCACTGAAGACTAAGCTTAAAAACGGTAATGGAAAAGGATAAGCTAATGCAAGAACTTGCTGGAAAAATTGTCGCTTCATGAAGCATATCCCTCCGCTTGCAAGTACGCGTTGTGCAACAACGCCACTATCAACTACGAACTATGAACTACGAACTGTCACTTCTTCCGCAGTGACCATCATTGCTGAGACTGCCGATCTTCTACTGATAGATAAACCACCTTTTCTTCTGGTTCATCCGACAAAACCGAATGGGCCGATCACCCTCTGGGACCGATTAAAAGAGCTTCTGGCGTATGAAAGAACCACAGGCGGGCAAATATCCCTAATCAATCGGCTCGATCGTGAAACAAGCGGCCTCATCCTTATCGCTAAAAATCATGATGCAGCACGCACCTGCTCGATGGCCATGGAACGAGGCGCCATCAGCAAAGAATACTTGGCTTTAGTTTCTGGATGGGTTGAAAAAAAAGAGCAAACCGTCGATGCCCCATTATTACGGCTTGGCGAGGTAGCTCCTTCCATTGTCTGGCTCAAGCGAGGAATTCACCCGAGCGGAGTACCTGCCATCACCCATCTCCGCGTAGAAAAAAAATTAACCCATCCTCAACGCGGCCCCATCACCTTAGTTCGTTGTTTTCCTCAAACAGGACGTACACATCAAATTCGCGTTCACCTCGCCTCACTCGGACATCCGATTCTTGGCGATAAACTCTACGGCCCTTCGCAAGAGTGTTACCTCGAATTTATTGAAACCGGCTGGACAGCCGCTCTCGCTGATAAACTCTGGCTTCCACGCCAGGCACTTCACTCAACCTCGCTAGAACTTCTTTATAACCAAACCCA
>CAIYQS010000090.1 GCA_903928395.1 uncultured Actinomycetes bacterium
ATTAGCATAAAAGCTCCTCAATGAATATGTTGCAACGATGCTACTACCAATTGACCTGTTGCAAACTCCTTGCAGATACCAGTACTCACCGAGAACCTGTCTGGTATTCCTGCTACCTTGCCCTTATACCGACCGCTGGAGCGTCCCATTACAGGAGAATAAATGAAGATTTATAACAATATTTCTGAAGTTTTTGGCAATACCCCGCTCGTAAGAATTCAACGTTTATTTCCAACATCCACGGCGATAGTTGCCGCAAAACTTGAATTTTATAATCCAACAGCTTCTGTGAAAGATCGTCTCGCAGTTGCAATGGTAGATGATGCAGAAAAATCGGGGTCGCTTAAACCTGGTGGAACGATTGTTGAAGCAACATCTGGCAATACCGGTATCGCTCTTGCGTCAGTTGGTGCAGCGCGTGGATACAAAGTTGTACTAACGATGCCAGATTCGATGTCCAAAGAACGCCGTGCATTGTTACGTGCACTTGGTGCAAAACTAATTTTGACTCCAGCCGCACAAGGAATGCGCGGCGCTGTTGAGGCAGCAGAAAAGATAGGCGCCGAAGAGGGTGGCGTATTGGTTCGTCAGTTCGAAAATCAAGCTGGTCCCGCAATTCACCGCGCAACAACCGCTGCCGAAATTTGGAACGACACGGATGGACAGGTTGCTGCTGTTGTTATGGGAATTGGAACCGGTGGAACAATTACCGGAGTTGGTCAAGCCCTTAAAGAAAAGAATCCCAATATTAAGATTTTTGCGGTGCAACCAGCCGCTTCTCCAATCTTGACGGGCGGTTCTCCAGCAGGACATCCATTGCAAGGAATCGGACCAAACTTCGTTCCCGCAGTTCTCGATACCTCAATTTATGATGAGGTTCTGTCCGCACCAAACGAAGAGTCCTTTAGTTACGCAAAGCGCGCTGGACAAGAAGAGGGAATCCTCGCTGGTATTTCATCGGGCGCTGCGCTTTGGGGAGTTTCGCAAATCGCAGATCGTCCTGAGTTTGCAGGCAAGATCATCGTTGTCGTCCTTGCCTCCTTCGGTGAGCGTTATCTTTCTACGCCACTCTATAAGGAATTTATTGACGAGCCTGTAGCGCCAACTATTTAATATATATTCCACCACTTATGTCGTTTATTTCAGAGGATCTCGCTAATGTTTTAAAGCGAGATCCTGCTGCTCGAAATCGATTTGAGGTAGCGCTGACTTATCCTGGGGTGCATGCAATATGGGCACACCACCTTGAACATTGGCTTTGGCAAAAACATTTTCGTTTCATCGCACGCTTGATGTCTAATTACACGCGAAGTAAGACTGGGATCGAAATTCATCCCGGTGCCACGCTTGGTCGACGGGTTTTTATTGACCATGGCATGGGAGTGGTAATCGGGGAAACCGCAATCGTCGGCGACGATGTAACGATTTATCACGGGGTGACGCTGGGAGGACGGTCGCTGGATAAGGGCAAGCGCCATCCAACAATTGAAAATAGCGTCATCTTAGGCGCGGGGGCAAAGGTTCTTGGCAACATAACCGTTGGAGAAGGCTCCACCATCGGCGCTAATCAAGTTGTTACTCGCTCACTTTCGCAGCGCAACGAAGTTGAGTTCTACATTTAACATCTATATTTAGGTATGTGAGAAACCGCTTCAATCGACTACTTCAACAGTTTGTTGTTCGCTGGTACTGGATTCAACAGGTTCTCGTCACCGGAATTGCCGCCGCCCTCGCCTGGCAGCTCGGCGACACCGTTTCAAAGAATGGTGGAGTAGTTGCTGCGATCGTGGCAACTCTTACAGTTCGCTCATCCCTCTACAAATCCACCCGCGATGGATTGGGACAAGTAGTCGGATCATCTGTTGGTGCCGGAGCTGCGCTCCTTGCTCTTCATTTCTTTGGGCTAGGAATCGTCACTGTAGGAATTACGGTCTTGCTTTCACTAGTCGCAGCAAGAGTTTTGCACCTCGGAGAAGTTGCGGCGATAAACGTTCCAGTTACCGCACTCATCGTGATCGGCCCCGGCTTGAGTGAATCAAATGCGGCCAATCGTTTAATCGAAACGCTTGTTGGAGCAGGAATCGCCATCGTACTTTCTACTTTTACCCACCCAAAAACCCCCGCGAAGAGAACTATCGACAGAATCGCCTCGTTGACTGATCGGTGCGCGACGCTGTTGGCAAAAATGGGGGAGGGTTTGGTTGATGGCTACGCGCTTGATGAAGCTGGACGCTGGTTGGCACGCGCACGATTATTAGCCGAAGAAATACCTTCGATTCGTAATCAAGTGATTGAAGCGCGGGTATTTGCAAAGTGGCTTCCTGCATCTCGCTCCAATAATGCCGAAAAGTTATATCTTCGTGGAATTGCGGTTGAACATATGATCGTGCAGGTGCGTGCAACTTCCCGCATCCTCTATGACTTACGGTTACATGGCGGAGTTAAACCTGAAATTGCCAGAGAAGTTGGTGCCCTGCTGGCTACCGCAAGTTATGCCCTAACGGTGAGCGCAGAGGATTTCCGCTTTGATCCCTATGGTGGAGTAAAAGATCCATTGACTTCAGAAATCCGTTCGAGCGCGGAATCGCTGACCGCTGTTGCACTTGCGGATCATGAGGAAATTGCCAGCGGCCAGATTGCGCGAGTGTTGGGAGTCGTCTCTAGCACGATCGTGATTGCGGATTCATTGGATCAGATTTCACCGGCCATCAGAAATGTTCCAACACCAGAAGGTCCTTCTAGTCAACAAATATTGGCAGTCTCACCGATTGAGCAAGCGCGATCCTGGCAGAATCGGCTTTACCGTTTACTACCGGCGCAGATTCGCGCTCACCTAGAAAGAGGCTGACATGTCCGGTGCTTCCTACGCGCTATTTATCTCAGTATTTCTAGCATGCTCTGTCGAAGCCGTAGAAGCGGTAACAATTGTTTTGGCTGCGGGAACCGCCAGAGACTGGAAGTCCGCGCTGCGCGGTGTTTACGCCGGTCTGATCACGCTCGGTGTGATCATTGCAATATTTGGACCGGCAATTTCGCATCTCCCAATTTCGGTCCTTCGCATAGCGGTGGGTGGTTTACTGCTGGTCTTTGGGCTCACCTGGCTTCGCAAAGCAATACTGCGATCAAGTGGTTTTAAAGCGTTACATGATGAAGAGAAAATATTTCAAGAAGAATTAGCCGTTGCCCGAGCCGCGGCAAAACAAACCAGACACGGAGTGGCGGATTGGTATGCCTTTACCTTGGCCTATAAAGGCGTCTTGCTTGAGGGCCTAGAAGTTGTCTTTATTGTGCTTACTTTTGGCACGATCGCGCACAAAGTGACGTTGGCTTCGATCGCAGCACTCATCGCCGTGTTGGTTGTATGTGCCGCTGGATTTGCTCTTAAAACCCCGTTGGCAAAGGTTCCCGAAAATACACTCAAGTTTATTGTGGGCGTATTGCTGACTTCATTTGGAATTTTCTGGGGAGCCGAAGGCACAGCAGGGCAATCAGCGCATTGGCCCGGAGACAATTGGGCAGTTCTTGCCATTATCGGTTCTGTCTGGATCTTTGCGCTAATAGTTGTTGAAGTTCTGAAGGTGATTCATCGCCGACCACGAGAAGAAGTTAAAGTTGTGAAGCCAAAGGTCGAACGTCGCCCTGTCGAAAATAAATTTCTCGCAGCGCTCAAATCTTTTGTTGATTTCTGGGTGGACTTCATTGTTGGCGATGATTGGCGCATTGCAGCGGCGATCGTTGTCGCATTTGTTATCACAGCGAACCTCACCGTTTCTGCTTTAACGTGGGCAACGATTCCGGTATTCGTGGTGCTTTCGCTCTCCTACAGTTTGTCGCGCGCTATTTAAAAATTACGAAGCCGCGGGAGTGACAGGTCCCCATGTGAACCACTTGGTAAATATGGGGACTTCATTTGCTACAAAGACATAAGAATGCCCTCCGTCTGCATAGCTCAATTTATAACTTGCTTTGACTGATTTTAATTTGCTTCCCCAAGCCTTAGCCTGACCTCGGATGAGGGCCGTGTAATCCTGGGTGGATTCTCCTAAGAACCAATGGATCTTCTTTGCAACTTTAAGAAATGTTGCTGGCGTCTGGTATGTATGTTTAGCGTCTGTGTCTTTTCCGGAATCAAATGCATCTGTCAGATCGTCGATCACAAAGTAACCAGCCAGGGTGACAACCTGCCCGAATAATTCTGGATGATGCAAACCAATGATCGCCGCTCCATATCCACCCATCGAAAATCCCACTATTGCCCGATTCTTGTTGCTCCGAATATTTCCAGTTTCAACAGCTGGGATGACATCTTTGGTGAGCCAAGTTTCAATCATCGCCTGTCCGTCGTAGGAATCAGCCCACTCCGAATCTGCATGAGTCGTAGCGTTGCCATCCGGAAAGACTGCAATAAACGGCGACGTGCCATTGGCAAAGGCTAAAGCGAGTGGAGTTTGCACGCCCGCAATTAGACCGCTTGGACTGCCCGGCCAACCGTGCAACATATAGACCACAGGCAGTTGGGCTACTTGCTTGGCAGGAACGTTTGGAGTCATGACCCAGACGTTCCTAATTGGAAAGTCCTTCTCCGGACTTTTTACTTTGATTTCAACAACTTTCAAAGGTGCTGGGAGCGCGTCGGAAATGGGTTGCTCTGCGACCACAAGGGCGCGGGCAGACAAGAGGGCGATGAGTAAGCCGCGTCCAAGCTTCACCTTGGGATAGTAGCGCTACAACTTGTGAGAATTAGGAGGATAATGAAGCACGTGAAGCGATCGCTGGGGATCATTGGGGTGATATCTGCCTTGAGTTTTGTACCTGCACCTTCATTTGCCGCGTCACCTTCGGCAATACCTATCCCAACGATGAGCGCCATGGCTACTCACTCGCCAACTGCTGGAACAACCGAAAGTGCCAGTAAGCGTGCGGCGCGTGAGACAGCAAAGGCGGCATATCGTGCCGCGATGACTCAAGCTCAAAATGGACGTGATCTTGCTTTTGCCGATGCAAACGCCACGATGATGCAAGCATTGACTATCGCAGGGAAAGATAAAGTGGCTCGTAAGGCAGCGCGCGATTCTTATAAATCCGAGGCGACGCAAATTATCACCGTGTACAAGCAGGCGGCAGCAAATGCGATGAAAGATTACAAAGCCACTGTTGCTGCAATTGATGGAAAGTAACTAACCAACCATTTCGGAATCACGAGAACTAAATTCGTGAGTGCACGCTTTGTTAGCGCTATCTTGGGCACATTCATCACACAACAATATGAGTGAGTGGCAGGATATCTTTCCGCAGTTATAGAACTGCTTGGTTGCTCCGCCACATTTTTCACATTCGCCTAATACTGGAGTGTGATCCGAAAAATCTAGCGTCATTCGACCGTCAAAGGTATAGAGCGAGCCTTGCCAGAGTTCATCATCGCCATATTTTTGAGCGTAACGAACGATCCCGCCATCGATCTGATAAACCTCTTTAAATCCGCGGTCAACCATGACGCTTGAAAGAATTTCGCAGCGAATCCCGCCGGTGCAATAGGTGACGATTGGTTTTTCTTTTAAGTGATCGTACTTTCCTGATTGAATTTCAGAGACAAAATCACGGGTGTGTGAAACATCAGGCACAATCGCATTCTTAAAGCGCCCGATCTTTGCTTCGTATCCGTTGCGTCCATCAAAGAACAAAACTTCATCGCCGCGTTCTTCAACTAATTTATTAACTTCATACGGCTTGAGATGTTTTCCACCGTTTACAACTCCACGTTCGTTGACTTTGATATCAACGGGTAATCCAAAATCAACGAGTTCTGGTTTGACCTTCACTTTGAGGCGGGGAAAGTCAGCTCCAGTTCCTTCTGACCATTTGAAATCAATCCGCTTAAAACCCGGGTATTTCTTGGTTGCGCTCACATACTTTTTCAGGTCGGACATATTGCCGCCCAAAGTTCCATTAATTCCGTGCTCCGAAATCAGGATTCGACCCTTGAGGTTTAGCTCTTCGGCAAGCTTGTGCTGCCAGAGCCGGATGGCTTCAGGATCCGGCAACGGCGCAAAGCCGTAGTACAAGATGACCTTCTGAAGTTCCATGAGGCAATTCTACTTAGGATTTTTTGGCATCTATCCCACGCCTGCCCCAGAAAACCCAGAGCGCAAGCACGCCCAAAATAAGGGCAAAACCGAAGGCAATATCTTCGAGTGGGGCGCTAGCCAATCGTGGTCCAAGGATCTGGCCCTTGTCATACATCACGATTTTTCTTGAAGTCAGCCACCAGTTAGTGAGGAGTTGGAAGGGAAGGATGATCGCGTAAGAAGTCCAAAATGCTTTTCGAGTCAGCAATCGAGTTCGCACCACATACATGTCGAGTCCCGCGGCGCACGCAACAGCAAATACGGCAAGCTGTGTATAGGTCATCGGGGTTCATCCCCAATCAACCAATGGGGACGGCGCGCGCGTACCGCTTCTAGCGTCATGATCGCAGCAATAGGAACGATAATAAAAAAGAGGTACTCCTCGATCGGGATATTAAATGGTCCATAAACCTGCAATATTTGGGTCAGATCGAAGTGCCATTGATGACGCGAAATCGCGTAGGCATCCCATCCAACAAAGAGTAGCGCGATGGGAAGGATGCTCAAGAGCCAGCGACGCACTCGACGCAGGACCCTCACTTTGAGAAAGATTTCGAGCCAGAAGGAGCCGAAGACGGTAAAAATTAGCATCGCCATATAGCCCCAACTTCGCATGCCTCATTCTGGCATAAAGGTTAAAATCGCCCCATGACGCCTCTTCATACTGTTATCGCTACTTTCGCGGTTGTCTGTGCTGGCTGCTGGATCCTTTCACTTGTTACAGGTGAACACTCATGGGTCGACCGAATGTGGTCAATCACCCCGGTAATTTACGTAGGCGAATTTGCCCGCGCTGCGCATTTCCATAACACCCGCCTCAATGTGATGGCGCTGATTGTTCTGTTGTGGGGAACACGCCTCACCTTCAATTTTGCGCGCAAAGGCGGTTATTCAGGTGCAGAGGATTACCGGTGGCCAGTATTGCGAGCCAGCATGAAACCTTGGCAGTTTCAATTGTTCAACATCTTCTTTATCGTCCTGTATCAAAACTTTTTGTTGGTGTTGATCTCACTACCGGCACTTAACGCCTTCAATCATCGCGGCACCGCCTTTGATTCCTGGGATGTAATTCTGGTTGTGGTCTTCGTACTCTTCCTTATCGGCGAAACAGTCGCCGATCAGCAACAGTGGGATTTTCAAGAGACTAAGGCTGGAATCATCAAGCATGGGGGAGTTCCTGAAAATCGCTTCCTCACGAGCGGGCTTTTTAAATTTTCACGGCACCCGAACTACTTCTTTGAACAGGCGCAGTGGTGGGTTCTCTATTTGATCGGAGCCAATGCCGCGGGAGTTCTCTTCGGGCGTACCTTGATTGGGCCAATCCTGCTCACCATTCTCTTTGTTGGTTCAACAAACTTCACCGAAAAATTATCTTTGCAAAAATATCCAGAGTATGCCGAATATCAAGAAAGTACGTCGGCAGTTATTCCGTGGGTAGGTAAACCAGGTTTCCGTAAGAAATTAGCGTGAGGACCAAACGCCAGACCTTCTGGGAACGGATCTGGGCTTCGACAATTATTCTCTATACCTTTGTCGCTACCTTTGTGGTCTGGAAAGCGCTTCACAAATACGGAGTTAACCCCTACATCTTCTTCGTTATTGACCTGATTACTTCGTGGTTCTATGGCCTAGCTTCTGCACGGTTAGTTGTCGCGATTATTCATAAACGCTGGTCTGAAACGCAGAAATGGGGTTGGCTATCCGCGCTCAACTTTATGTTGCCGCAAATATATATTTTGGTTGTTGCACGCCGAGTCCCTCGCGACGTGTACGTGATCATTTACAGCGTTATCGGAGTCATGGTTGCCTTCGCTGTTGTAGGTATTGTCAGTCAAATCCGGGTGGCTCGCAAAGATAAGATTGCAGAATGAAGAACTGGAGTGGAAACGTCAGCTTTGATGCCGAACTAGTTGTCAGACCTGCCAACATTCAAGACCTTAAGTCTGCAATAACGGCGGCAGATAGCGTTCGTGCGCTAGGCAGTCTCCATTCCTTCAACAAAATTGCCGACTGCAATGATCTACTCATCTCTTTCGAGAATTTTCCTAGAGATATCGCGATCGATTCCGTTGGCATGCAAGTGCGAGTCGCTGCTGGAGTTCGTTACGGCGAGCTTGCGATCGCGCTCAACAAAGCCGGCTTTGCGCTTCCGAACTTGGGATCACTTCCTCACATCACAGTCGTTGGGGCAACGAGCACCGGTACACACGGCTCGGGAATTGCAAATCAAAATTTGTCGGCAGCAATCTGCACTATTGAATTGATTACGGCAGCAGGGGATGACATTGCTATTTCTGGCGATGAACTGAAAGCGGCTCGTGTTGGGTTAGGTGCGCTGGGGATTATTCACCACGTAACGCTGCGGATCATCCCTGCTTTCGACGTCGCGCAATCGGTTTACCTCGACCTGCCATTTGAAAATTTACTCCATCACTTTGAGGGCGTTATGGGCGCTGCATATAGCGTTTCTGCATTTACTACCTGGGGAGAACTGCTGGTCGATCAAATCTGGGTTAAATCCCGCGTAGATATTGATACCTTGCCCGGAGATGAACTTTTCTCCGCGAACTTAGCAAAACGTAAGGCACACCCGTTGCCTGGTGGTGTGACAAAAAGCGCAACCGAACAAATGGGAAGCGTTGGTCCGTGGCACGAACGGCTGCCGCACTTTAAATTGAATTTCACTCCTAGTTTTGGTGAAGAGTTGCAAAGTGAGTTTTTTGTAGACATCAGCGATGCGCGCGCCGCATTGCAAACCGTTTATGCACTACGCCACCGGATCCAGCCACTACTTTTGATTTCTGAACTACGGACAATTGCAGCCGATGATAATTGGCTGAGTGAAGCGTATGGCCGCAATAGTCTGGCGATTCATTTCACCTGGAAACCTGACGAACTTGGGGTGACCGAATTTTTGCCGACCCTTGAAGGCGCACTAGCGCCATTTAGTGCGCGACCGCATTGGGGCAAACTCTTCACGGATCACTCCTTCAATTTTAAAAAGCTCTATCCAGAATTCACATCGTGGCTCACGTATCGTGCGGGAATTGATCCCGATCGTAAATTTATTAATGAACAATTGGGCGCTTGGGGCATATAACCTGGAGTAAGATCGGGCTATGAATGTTAAAGTCGTTCCGCTCGAAACACTACGAACTCGTACCAGCGCTAAGTGGACTCAATTTCCACCAGAAGTACTTCCGATGCCGGTCGCCGAGATGGATTTCGAAATAGCTGAGCCGATCAAAGATCTCATTATTTCTATGGTCCAAAATTCTGACACCGGGTATATAGGTGAAACCGGGCATTTAAACCGTCACTTTGCGGACTTTGCGAGCGAGACCTGGAACTGGGTTATTGATCCAGAGCAATTTTTCTTGTGTATTGATGTAAGCGTTGGCAATATCGAAATGGCTCGAACAATTGTTTCCACCGGTGATCTGATTATGATTAATTCTCCGGTTTACCTCAGTATGTTTAACTGGATTAAAGAGCTCAAGTGCGAAGTCATTGATGCCCCAATGCATAAAGTTGGAATGGAGTACACCTTGGATTTGGTCGCAATTGAGGCTGGGTACCAGGCTGGTGCAAAAATTCACTTCTTGTGCAATCCGCAAAATCCCACAGGGTCAGTGCACAGTCGCACAGATCTCGAAGCTCTTGCCGATCTCGCAAAAAAGTATGGCGTTTATGTTTTTAGCGACGAAATTCACGCACCGTTGGTTTACGCGGAATCCGAGTTCGTGCCCTTTTTAAGCGTTAGTGAGAGCGCGCGAGAAGTTGGAATATGCGTTACCGCGGCGAGCAAGGGTTGGAATTTAGCTGGCCTTAAATGTGCTTTTATTATTACGCAGTCCGAGCGCATGAAGGAACTGGCTTTGAGCATCCCCATGTCTGTGAGGTACCGTGCCTCGATTTTCGGAGCACACGCTGCAGCTAAGGCTTTCGAATTAACCGACTGGCTACATTCATTGATGGAAATATTGGATAGCAACCGCAAATTTTTAGCGTTGCAACTTCAGCAGAAACTACCAAAGGCGAAGTATCGGATTCCGAATTGTTCGTATTTAGCTTGGATAGATTTGTCGGCGTATGACTTGGGCGAAAATCCAGCCGAGACCATCCTAAGCCGCGGCCTTCTTGCGCTCACCCCCGGGCACTTATTTGGTAATGGGTGTAGCCAATATGTACGCTTAAATTTCGGAACTAGCCAAGCGATTATCGCAGAAGGCGTTGACCGATTGGTCGCATCACTTTCCTAAATCTTCCTCAATATCTAGCTCAAAAATCATGAGGGGAGTGCGCCACAACGATTCGCTCAAGAGTTCTCTGCCTGCTCTGAAGTAAGCATTGTGGAGTGAACGCCTGATTGCTCGACGGCTAAAGCGAAATAAGAAAACCGCAAGTGCGCAACTTAGGATAGCCAGAAGAATTGCTAACTTAAGATCCCAACCGGGATTTGAAGTAACTACGTCGAACCACGAGTCAATAATTAAGAATGTCGCCGACACGAGTGCCGCCGGGATTGCAATCTGGCGCTTCTTCCAGATCGCCCAACTCGTGAGCAAAAGAGCGACGACCATTCCGACATCAAAGCCAACCCACGCCACATCCCAATGATTAGCACGGTAGGAAGTAGGGAGTGAAACAGAAAGATAGATCAACCACGCGATAAGACCAACCGAAGTGAAGAAGAGAAGGAGACTGGTCCTAACGTGGCTCACAGCGCCTCTTTTAAATCCCGAATCAAGTCACCCGCGTGCTCTAGCCCCACCGATAAGCGGGCAAGAGGTTCGGTAATTCCCATTGCTGCTTTTGTTTCGGGATCTAAACGACGGTGCGTCGAAGAATATGGATGAGTAATCAGCGATTTGCTATCACCCAAGTTGTTACTGATATCGATGACCCGCAGCTTGTTCATCATTGCATAGAGCGCATCTTGGCCTCCTGCAACTTCAAAAGAAAGCGTGGTGCCGCCTCCCGCCATCTGCTTTCGCGCAAGTTCGTGTTGTGGGTGCGATGTAAGTCCCGGGTAATTTACCGATGTTACATGTGGCTGCGATTCCAGGAATTCTGCAATTGCCTGCGCGCTCTCGTTCATGCGGTGCACTCGCATAGACATGGTCTCTAGCGATTTAACGAGTACCCAAGCATTAAAGGGACTCAGTGATGGTCCCGTATGTCGAACAAAAGGATTGAGTTTTTCTTTGATGTAACTTTCAGAGCCCAAGATAGCGCCACCAAGAACGCGTCCTTGGCCATCAATATGTTTTGTTGCCGAATACATTACGACATCTGCGCCGAGCGCCAATGGCTTTTGCAAGATGGGAGAAGCCATAACGTTATCCACGATCACCGTTGCACCGACCTTATGCGCAAGATCAGAGATCATTCGAATATCCACCAGCTGAAGCATGGGATTAGACGGTGTTTCTAAAAAGACTGCCTTGGTTTCTACCCGCAGCGCGTCAGCCCAAACCTGCGGATCGTTGCCAGTGACAAACTCAACGTTCACGCCCCATTTAGGCAAAATTTCTGCCAGCACAACCCAACACGAACTAAACATCGAGGCAGCAGCCACCACGCGGTCACCTGCAGAGACCAAACATGCGATTGATGCGAACATCGCAGACATTCCGCTACCAGTACCAACACACATCTGTGCACCCTCGATGGCAGCCAAACGATTTTCGAACATCGATACGGTCGGGTTCGCGAAGCGGCCATACAAGTAGTGGTCAACATCTTCAGCAAAAGCGCTGTTGGCTTGTTCGACGTTGTCGTAAGTAAATCCGCTCGTGAGGTAGAGCGCTTCACCAGTTTCACCAAATCCCGAGCGTGCAAGTCCCGCTCGGACCGCGAGCGTATCTTCGTGCAGCTCCCAACCCGGCTGTTGCCCGTCGCTGACATTGGTATAGCCCCAAGGGCGATTTTGGTGAGTCACGGCGTCAGTTTAACTGCTGTTCAACTCTCCTTCGGTTGTGTGGCAGGCACGATAGCGAACCCTGCTTACTGAGCCCCGATTTAGATGCTTAGATAGCGCTTATGACAGAGCAATCAGCAAACCCAACTCGCGGTAAAGAGGTATTTGATCTCGATCGCGCCCATGTATTTCACTCTTGGTCGGCCCAAGGTCAGATTACTCCGATGCCAGTTGCAGGAGGACAGGGGAGTTACTTCTGGGATTACGAGGGCAATAAGTACCTCGATTTCTCTTGCCAATTAGTTTTTACCAACATTGGCTTCCAACATCCCAAGGTGGTTAAAGCGATTCAAGACCAAGCGGCAAAGCTTGCGACGATTGCACCGCAACATGCTAACGAGGCTCGAAGTGAAGCTGCCAAGCGCATCAGCGATCGCGCCGGCGAACACCTCAATAAGGTTTTTTTCACCAATGCTGGAGCTGATGGAGTCGAAAATGCAATTCGCTTAGCTCGCCTACATACTGGCAAGCACAAGATTCTCTCCTTTTACCGCAGCTATCACGGCAACACCACCACTGCAATTACCGCCACAGGTGATCCGCGCCGTTGGCCAAATGAGAACGCAACTGGTCATGTCCATTTCTTTGGTCCATATCTTTACCGCACCGTGTTCTGGGCGAAAGATGAAGCCGAAGAATGCCAACGCGCGCTAGAGCACTTAGAGCAAGTCATTATCTTTGAAGGACCCGGCACAATTGCAGCAATCCTCATTGAATCAGTTGTCGGAACGGCAGGAGTTTTGATTCCACCAGTCGGATACCTAGAAGGTGTTCGCGCGCTCTGCGACAAGTACGGCATCAAATGGATTGCCGATGAAGTGATGTCCGGCTTTGGTCGCACCGGCAAGTGGTTCGCCTACCAACATAGCGCCGCCGAACCAGACCTTATTGTTTTCGCCAAGGGTGTTAATAGCGGTTACGTCCCATTGGGCGGGGTCATCATCAGCGATGAAATCGCCGCGTCTTTTAAGGATCGCGTCTTCCCCGGTGGGCTCACCTACAGTGGTCACCCACTTGCCACAGCTGCGGCAGTTGCGACGATTGATGCCATGACGGAAGAAAAGATCGTGGAGCACGCCGCCCGCGTTGGACAGGAAGTCATCAAACCACTTCTTGAGGAACTGATGGCCAAACACAAAGTCATTGGAGAAGTTCGTGGTCTTGGAGTTTTCTGGGCGCTCGACCTCGTCAAGGATCGCGCTACTCACGAACCACTTGCACCTTATGGTGGATCAAGTCCGGCGATGAATGAACTTATGGCGGCTTGCAAGAAGGCCGGCATGATTCCGTTCATGAACTTCAACAGAATTCATGTCTGCCCGCCATGCAATGTGTCGGAGGCAGAAGTTCGCGAAGGTATTGCCATTCTTGATGCTGCGCTCGCTTCAATCGCGTCGTATTACACGGGTAGCTAACACCCAACTTCCTGAAATGACATCTGTCGACCTGATGACTTTGGCCATCGATTGCGGTGGCCTCAGCATCAAGGCTTCGGTGCTAGATGGCAAAGGAACGTTGCACGCTCAACCGATATCTGCTCCTACGCCTTATCCAATGAGCCCAACTAAGTTGATTGCGACCTTTGAGGAGTTGTCCGAGAAATTACCGCCCTTCGATCGGATAACAGTCGGAATGCCCGGGATGATTCGACATGGGGTTGTTGTCCACACCCCGCATTACATAAATACCAGAGGTCCGCTTACCAAAGTTGATCCAGACTTGTTAACGCAGTGGCAGGGTTTTGATATGCAAAGCGCGGTTGCTAATTTTTTTGGAAGACCTGCTCTTGTCATGAATGATGCCGAAGTTCATGCCGCTGGCCTGATCACGGGTTCTGGTCTAGAGGTTGTATTCACTTTAGGAACCGGTCTTGGATTTTGTATGTTTGATGGCGGCAAGTTGGCCCCGCACTTTGAACTTTCACACGCTCCAATTCGCCGCGCCACTAGTTATGACACGTGGATCGGTGAACACGAACGTCGCAGGCTGGGGGATATGTTCTGGTCGCGTCGGATCAAATCCATGGTCGAGGACTTACGCCCCGTATTTTGGTGGGATCGCCTCTACATTGGTGGCGGCAATTCGCGGCGCATTAGTCCAGCTGTTCTAAAAGCCTTAGGGGATGACGTCATCATCGCATCTAACACCGCAGGAATATTGGGCGGCGTGCGCGCTTGGGAACTAAAAACTCTGTAAGTTTCGCCCATGGATGATCGCGAACGCTTATCGTACGAACAATTTGGAGTTGCAGTCCGCGAACTCGGCAAAACAATTCTGTTATCTGGGTATAAACCCGACATCATTCTTTCGATCGCGCGCGGTGGTTTCTTTCTAGGTGCTGGACTTGGCTACGCCATCGACGTCAAAAATTCATTCACTTTAAGCGTTGAGTTCTACACCGGTATCGATGAGCGGCTACCAATGCCCGTTGTTCTTCCTCCCGTTCCAGATCGCATTGATCTAAAGGGTGCAAAAGTACTCGTCGCCGATGATGTGGCTGATACTGGTGAAACTCTAAAACTCGTCAAAGATTTTTTAACTGGCTACGTCGCGGAAGTTCGTTTTGCAGTGCTCTATGAAAAATCAACGACAATTGTTAAGCCCGAGTATGTGTGGCGTCATACCGACAAGTGGATTGAATTCCCTTGGTCGGTTCAAGGAAAAGTTCAGATTTAATACACCTCGCCTGCTCTAGTTCTCTGATTTAACCGGATTTATGCAATACTTGTCACGCACATTGCGTTTGGCAAGTTTAAGGGTCCAATTTTATTGGACCCTTTTTCTTTTAAGTTTTCCACATTTTCCATCCACCAACAAGCAACCCTTTGCCGGAGGTGTTCAAATTCTAAAGCCTCAATAATTACCCCGCGGTGTTGTCGTGGTGCAATTGGTACCTGGGGGTCCTTATATTTTAGGTAAAGTAAAGGTATGAGACCTTCCCTTAAAACTTCGATTTTCGCTCTGGGGCTAATCACAATTGTTCTGATTGGACTAGTTGTGACGCAGGGTAAGGCGAGTTCCTATTACAACAATTGTGGTGCATCAGCAGATGTGAAGCCGACATCGATAACAGA